>JAAOZJ010000139.1 GCA_011605835.1 Thermoproteota archaeon | reverse complement strand
GGGACCTCGAGCTTGACCACGAACTCGTAAGGGAGCTTGCTCTTGTCTATCACCACTTGGTACTCGAGTATCTCTTTGTGCCTCAGTATGATCTCTTGAATCGCCGATGGCACTATCTTGACGCCCTTGTAGTGTATAACGTCGTCGGTCCTGGCCCTGACTCTGCGACACCTCGGAAATGCCACCCTGCCGCACTCACAGGGCTCGTCGTCGAGCACGGTTATGTCGCCGAGCCTGTACCTCACTAGCGGAGTGGCCTCCCTGACGAGGGAGGTGAAGACCATTTCGCCCTCCTCGCCGGGCTCCACGGGCTCGCCAGTCTTCGGGTCTATTATCTCAAGCAAAAAGTGGTCTATCCAGAAGTGGAAGCCCTTCTCGTACACGCACTCCTGCCCCGCGCCAGGGCCGCAGAGCTCAGTTGCACCGTATATGTCCCTAGCGCCTCCTCCCTTGGCCTTGAGGCCGAGCCACTCCTCGATCCTCCTCCTCATCTCCTCGGTCCACATTTCGGCCCCCGGCATCGTGACCCTCAGGTGAAGATCTCTCTCAACGTCTATGCCCATCTCCTTGACTAGACTGGCTATGTAGTACTGGTAGCTGGGGGTCCCCGTCATGACGGTTGCTTTGAAGTCTATCAAGCTCTTGATTAAGGCTTGGGTCCTGCCAGTACCCCAAGGTATGACCGTCGCGCCTACTAAGAATGCACTCTCATGGAGGCCGAGCCCTCCTGTGAAGAGCCCGTAGCCGTAGAGGTTCATTACTACATCGCCTGGTCCCACCCCTGCTGTCACGTAGCACCGGGCCACCAGGTTCATCCACACGTCGTAGTCGTGCCTCGTGTACCCGCCAAGTATCGGGACACCCGTCGTGCCGGAGCTCATGTGCCAGCACACGACCTCCTCCTTCGGCACGCAGAGGAACTCGCCTCCGTACGGATACCCGTGCCTCCTGAGGTCGTCCTTGGTCGTGAAGGGGAACTTGCGTATGTCATCTAAACTGTTGACGTCTGAGGGATGTAGACCCATCTCCCTGAACCTACGCCCATAAAATGGGCTCTTCCAGTATACGTAATCAATCATGCGCTTGAGCCTCTTCAGCTGTAGCCTCTCAATGACCTTCTTCGGAGCTGTCTCCACCTGAGGCTCCCAGTACCTCACTACCTTCAACGCGGACACCTTTTACCCAATCCTCGATGAGGCGAAGATAAAAGCATGGTGGGCAAGAAGCTTTGACCAAGCCCAGCGCGTGTAAACAGACTTATAACCCGAAGGGCTCTCCGTGTGTAATAGGCGGGGGTGGCCGAGTCAGGTCAAAGGCGGCAGGTTCAGGACCTGCTGGCGTAGGCCTGCGTGGGTTCGAATCCCACCCCCCGCACCAACCGCTAGGCCCAACAGCTCTCACAGCTTAGCCTGTCTTCGTGACGGTCTTCTGACCAGTTGATCGACTTCTTAAGATGAAGAAAACGTACGATCTCGAATTCCCTTAGCTAGAGGGCTTCACATCATGACGGTTACTGTACAAATGCTATAGAGGCATCTTTTATCTTGCTATATATTGCTGCGTTTATTATCAATGGTGTTAGGGCCTCTATCATTAGAGCTGACTTCAACGGGCCGACGTAGACTGGCCGCAAATTGCGTATCTCTTGTGTGAGCCTCACGACTACCTTGACGGCCTCTTCATCGTCGCCTGCTATGGGGACATCGTAGTTTAAGACTAATGCTGGATCGGCTAGCTTCTTGGCGGATATCGCATGGTATGCCGCCACGACCGGCACATCCTTTAGCTCCTTGGCCAAAGCCTCCGCATATGACATGACTTTGTTGTCCTTCATTATCGGCGAGTACATAACCCCCTTATCAACCTTAACCATCGGCACTACTGGCGAGACCACTATCTGACTCGGCTTGAGCCTATCTTTTATGCTAAGAATAGTTGACGCTGCGTACTCATGTGGAATTGTCAGGACTATGACGTCAGCCTGAGCGGCCGCTTCAGGGTTTGACGTCCCTCTTATGGTCCCTACCATAGCATCTCCATAAAACGCCTTAGCCTTAGCCAAGTATTCTCCGGCTACTCTCATGCCTTTTTGCTCTTCTCTCGAACCTATGATTACCTCATGGTTCTTAGCCCACCTCAGGGCAAGTCCTTCGCCCATATCTCCCGTTCCACCAAGCAAAGCAATTTTCACATTATCACCTGCCTGTAACTCGATCGAGAGCTCGGCTGAGAAGGTGCGGCACATCAGTTTAAAAACCTGTCGAATGATGATATGGCATGCGGGCGTAAGGTCTGCAACCATTCAAAACCGTTGAAAGTTGACTTCAGATAATTGCCTCGGGGGAACCCTTATAAGCTATAAGGCGAAGTGATCCCTTATGAGCTTCAGAGACATGAAGAGAGAGATGCTGGTAGTCTTCCTCCTTCTATCCTTTGTATCGTTCTTCGCAGACGTGACATACGAAGGGGCTAGGTCTGTTTTCGGATCTTATGCGGAGGTGTTAGGAGCGACGGCCCTTTGTGCAAGCTTAGCTAATATCGGTGAGTTCCTCGGCTATGTCACCAGGCTGGCGAGCGGTGCCGTCGTTGCTCGTTCAAGGTCGAGTGTGGGCTACTGGCTCATGATGTTTACAGGATACGCATTGAACCTAGTAGCCGTGCCGTTACTAGCCTTTGCTGGCTATTGGCAATTAGCGGTCGTCCTCATGTTCTTCGAGAGGATAGGGAAGGGGTTGAGGACGCCAGCGAGGGACACAATACTGGCAGAGGTAACCGAAGAGGTCGGTAGAGGTAAGGCCTTCGGCCTCCACGAGGCCCTAGATCAGGCGGGGGCGGTGCTGGGCCCCTTAATGGTCTCGGTCTCGCTGTACTTGAGCGGAAATTCGTACGCCACCACCTTCTCGCTTCTAGCAGTCCCGGCCACGATCTCCATGATCCTACTGTACATGGCTTTCAGGATGTACCCCACGTTGAAGGCCGTAGAGAACCCTCTTCCGTGGGGCAAGAGCACCCTCCCCAAGATTTTCTGGCTCTACGTCGTCGCGTCGTCGATTATGGCGTTGGGCTTCATCCACTGGGTCAACGTCTCATATTATCTCAAGGCCGAGAACCTCCTCCCAGACCCCCTGATCGCGTTGATGTACCTGGTGGCCATGTTGGTGGACGGTATCATGGCCTTCCCAATCGGGTTGCTCTACGACAAGATCGGTCCTTCCTCTCTCCTCATAGCGCCGATATCCTCCGCCTTGATAGCCCCCTTCCTATTGACCAAGGATTTCACTTTTGCGTTAGCGTCAAGCGCCTTGTGGGGCGTGGTCATGGGAGTTTACGAGAGCATAGCGAGGGCATTCGTGGCAGACATAACGCCTCCCGAGGGCCGGGCCTTCGGCTACGGAGTCTTTGGAGCCTTCTTTGGCTTCTCCTGGATGCTCGGCTCGATGACCTACGGCTACCTCTACCAGTATCGCCCGGACTACATGACGTGGTTCTCCGCAGTTTGCAACGCCTCGGCCTTCGCGTGCCTCGCGGCCATAACCCTTAAGACCGGGCGCAGGCGGAGCTAAGGTAGATGATCGCGCCTCGCGAGGTCGAGCAAGTCGACATCGCACCATCGATAGCGTCGCTGCTTGGCTTCTCCTTTCCGTGCGACGGAGAGGTCGTCGACGAGATAGTTATGTATGCCAACGGTTGCAATAGGGCGGTCTTGGCCATAGTCGACAGCTTGGGATTCGAGGAGTACCTCTCAAACAGAGAGGGCTTCTCCTTCATATCGTTCATGGAGTCTCAAGGGCTCTTGTTCAAGTGTCTAAGCTATAGCAAGCGCACGACGCCTTCAATCGCGTCCATATTGTGTGGCCTTAAGCTCGAGAAACACGGTATTGAGAGGACCGAGGACGCCTACATTAGGAGGGTAAAGTGCCTCCCAGAAGTGGCGTACGAGGAAGGGCTAAGGGTCGTGGTGGTCATGGAGGAGTATGGTGCACTATCCTTTCAAGGCCTCGTCTCGTCGGTCAAGCCAGTAAGGGATAGGCCGGAAGTCTTGGAGTTCGATGAGGAGGCAAGTCGCCAAGCCGTGGAGGCAATGAAAGAGCTCGACCCCAACTTGCTAGTCGTGCACTTCAGGTCCCTAGACGTCTTAGGATTCGTGCCAACATCTATCGAGATGGTGGATCGCTCGCTGAGGACCATCGCCGAGAACTTAGTCGGCGAGGCCACATTCTTCGTGGTAGGCGACCATCCCCCGCACGACAGGGAGGACGAAGAGCACGTAGCCCTAATAGTGTCCAAGCTTAGGCTAAGGCTCAACGCCTAGCGTCGACAAAACCCTAGTTTGACTCAAGATTACATCGTGGCGAGGGCCTCTTCATAGGCCTCTAGTTCCTCGCCTAGGAACTCCCTAAGCCACTGCAATGCCACTTGGGGGCTTGGGGCGTGCCTCGGCGGGTGCTTGAAGTAGTAAGCGCACGCCTCGGGCACGGGGCCGCAGAGCCCCCTGTCCATGGCTATCTTCGCGAGCCTTATGGCGTCTATCATCGCGCCAGCGAACATGGACTTATCGTCGACCTTCAACTTCACGTCAAGCTCGACGGTGAAGTCCGCAAAGCTCAGCCCCTTGATGTATATGTAGCACACCTTGGTGTTCCCGAGGAAGGGGACGAAGTCGCTCGGCCCTATCCTCACCCTGCCCTCCTCCTCCAAGTCGTAGCCCTCCGGTATTATGCTCGTCACGGCCCTCGTCTTACTTATCCTCTTGCTCTTGAGCCTATCCTCGACGGTCATGTTCAGGAAGTCAGTGTTGCCACCGATGTTGAGCTGGTAGGTCTCTAGGACCTTCACGCCCCTATCCCTAAGCAACGACACGAGGGCCGTGTGAAGTATCGTCGCCCCGAGCTGCCCCTTGATGTCATCTCCCAGGAGCGGGACCCCAGCCTCTCGATATCTCTCCGGCCAGTATCCCTCAGGGTCGCTGGCTATGAAGACCGGTATGCCGTTGACGAAGGAGGAGTGGGCTCTGGCGGAGGCCTCCGCGTAGAACCTCGAGGCAGCCTCGCTCCCGACAGGTAGGAGGTTCACGACGACCTCGGCCTTCGACCTCCTGAGTTCGTCGACGACGCTTTCCAAGCCCACGTCGAGGTTGTGGGGCTTGAATACCTCGAGCATGTGGGGGGCCACTCCGTCCAGCACGGGCCCCGGCTTGACCTCGACGCCCAGCTTGGGCACTTCGGCGAACTTCTTCGTTATGTTTGGGTAGGCGAATATGGCCTCGCTAAGGTCTCTCCCTATCTTCTCGGCGGAGACGTCAAACGCGGCGACGAACTCTATGTCGCCTACGTGGTACTTGCCCAACCGGGGGTGCAGGAGGCCCGGGACCTTGGCGTCGTCGTCGACGTGCTTGTAGTAATAGACCCCCTGCACTATCGCCGAGGCACAATTGCCGACGCCTACGAGCGCGACCCTCACCTTGCTCATAGACCCTCACTCTATATTTGCGCCTGTGAATATGTAAACTTATATTCAAGCAGATAAATATGTTTCTGCCGAAGGACCTTGGAGGACTCCAGGGCCCTCAAGAGGCTCAAGGACAAGCTGACGAAAGAGAACCTGTGGCTCTACATAGTCAAGGAATTGGCCGAGGAGCCCATGTATGCCTACAAGGTCAAGGTGGTGCTCAGGGAGAGGTACAACATAAACGTCGCGACGGTAACGGTCTATACCGTCCTCTACAGGATGGAGAGGGAGGGCTTGATAACAAAGGTAAAGGGGGACAACACTATGTACAGGGTCACCGAGAGGGGCTTGGAGCAGTTGAACAAGGCCATTGAGTTCATGAAGGGAGTCGTACGGTCGCTCGAGG
>JAAOZJ010000137.1 GCA_011605835.1 Thermoproteota archaeon | reverse complement strand
TCGGGTTGCCTCCCGTCAACCTCCAGGCTTCCTCGAAGTCGGGCTTGGGGGCGGGTATCTTCTCGTACAGCTCCTCGAAGCCCTTCCTGCTCATGTTCCACATAGGCATGATGTTGGCCCACAAGTGCCTGCCGATCTCCCTTCTCGAAGTGCCCTCGCTAGTGGCTGCTATCGCCACGACGCCCTCATACCTCTCTGGCGGGTGCTCGATGATCTCGAGCAACCCCTTGACGAAGAAGGCTGCCTCCCTATCTTCCATGTACTGGAACGCGTCGTCCACCATCACCGCGACCTTCCTCTTCCCCAGCTTTATCGCCTCTCCAGCGAAGTCTATCACGCATCCGATGAGCTCGGCTAGGGCATGCACCGAGCCCGCCCGCTTCGATAGCTCTAGGACCCTCTCCTCAATGCTCTTGATACCTACTTCAGCTAGGAACTCCCTCCTCATGGGGTTGAAGTATATGACGCTGAATCCGAGCCCCTTCAGCAACTCGGTGGCTTGCTTCAGCCATGCCGTCTTGCCGCACCCCTCGGGCCCGAAGACGACGATCGGGAACCTCGTGCCCTTCTCAGCGAACTCCTCGGCTTGACGGACGGCCTTTTCCCTATCGCAGAACTCTACCTCCACGTCCTTAGCGAACGACAGCTTAATCCTCTTCACCTAAGCTTCCTCCGACTCCCTCGCGCCAAGAAACTCTAAGAGCTCGCAGTCCTGTGTTTCTCAAACCCTTTAGGAGATTTAAGCCTAGCACCCTTGATGTACTAAGGAGAGGAAGGTCTTGGACTGCTCCTAAGCAAAACATCCTAGCCCCTGATAATAAGACGACGCGACTTGCTCTTTTACCGAAGGCATGATCCCTCATCACCGTCCCAAGAAGGCCGCCAACGATATCAGGACCCGACGACTATGATCCCAAAGCCAGCTATGTAGGGGTAGAGGAGCTCTGGCCTGAAGAGCAAGCAAAACCCCGACACTATCATGAGCAAGCCAATTGTCAAAAGTGCGATGCGCCAAAGCTCCTTGGGCACGCTTATGGTGACGGGCTTGAGCTGGACGCTCTTGGAGTGGATGAGCGCCATGAGGAGGAGGCCGACGCCCATCCCCACAACCGCGCCGGCGTCTGGCTTTTCAAAGGCTAGGCCTATACCAACACCCATGAACATGCAGGCTAAGAGGACTAGGCCTCTGCCGTGACTTTCCCTCTCACTCAAGCTCGATCACGTGATTGTAATGCTGTCGTAGGCCTCTTATTGATTTCGCCCTCCGCGCATTGTAGAGTCGGAGTCGAAGGTCGCGGACTACCAATCAACGTCCTCAAGGGCATCGCTTGATAATGCTCTTTGCGATCTTAGCAAAATACTTCAACATCTCTGCGCAACTCTTTAATCCACTATACTCACAGTCTCAGTCATGCTCCGTACACGAGTCCTCATGCTCAGCATCTTACCTCTAATACTCAATGGCTTAGCGACTCCCGCCATAGTGATCTCGCTCGTGTCATTGCCGAGGTTCCTCGAAGACCCCTTCTACTACATCTACGCGTACGGCTACTTCCTCTGGCCCGTCTACCACGTCCTCTTAGCAGGGATCGCGCTATGGTTCATCAAGACCGAGAGGGAGAGCGTCAGGGAGGTGGTAGGGCCGGTGATCGACAGACCGTGGCTCACGGCCTTCTTAACCATCGCTCTCCTGGGCTTCTCTCTCGTCCTCTTCCAGCTAGTCCAGCCCCTTATAACGAAGCTGATCTACGGCCCTAAGGCGTGGGAGCAGGTGATGACCGGGTTCAGGAGGCTATGGCAGTCCATAGGCGCCTACAGCTTGGTCGTACCGCCTATCACAGCAGGGGTTTGCGAAGAGCTCGTCTGGAGGGGCTACTTGTTGACGAGGTTTAAGCGCTTGTTGCGCAGGACTTGGATGGCCATATTGTTGCAGGCAATTCTCTTCGGCCTCTGGCACGGCGCATCGTTGTTCACGCTCTTCTCGGTGATCATGGGCCTCGTGGCTGGGTTCGTCTACGCCAAGACGAGGAGGCTCGTGCCCATCATGGTGAGCCACTGGCTCAGTGATCTTACGGGCCTCGCGCTCATGTACTTCATCTAGCGAGCGGACACAAGGGCTCACGTGCGATGAAAATGAGGGCTCGACACGATGTGTAGAGCCCCAAGGCAAAGTCCTCAAAGCTACATACGACTGTTTGAGGGTGAAAGTCTCGAGGCCTGCCTAGACGTCGGGGCTAAGCCTATCGTCAGTACTTTCGCTCTCGTTTGAGCCCTCCTTGGGGTATCTGACCTCTACCCAGCCGAAGCCAGCGGTCCTGTTGCCCCCCACCCCACTTAGCTCGGCGAGCTCGAGGAGCTGGGAGGTTATCTTGGCCATGCGCTCGTCGTACGTGTCCTCAGCCAAGGCGTAGTAGGCCGTCCCCGTGAAGCCGAGGGCGAAGACCCCCTTGACCGGGTGCTCGTAGTAGCGGCGCGTCTCGACACCCCTCAGCCTAGAAATCAGGATGGGGTGTTGCTGGAGCCAATCCAAGTAGTCGTCCCCGATCTCGGGCCTCAAGTAGGCGTTCCAGACGTTGTAGAGGTTCGTGAACAGGTGAACCGGGTCCGGCAAGGGTAGGACCCTAGCTTTCTCGGCCCTCCTCACGGCCCTGGGTATGTGCACCCTGAAGAACGTTGGTGTCAGGAACCTTATGGCGAACTTCCTCACGCCCTCGCGCCCCTGCAGGTCCTCCGAGCTCACCTGCTTGACCGCCAGCGACAGCACTCTGGCCCTCGCGCCTCCCAGCTCCACCAGCTCGTCCCGCTTTATCAGCGCACGGCAGAGAAGCCCGGTCAAGCGCGGGTCCAGCGAGGTTATCTGGACGTTGAAGGGGGTGTCGGCGGGGACCCTCTCCTCGAACACCCTGACCCTCCCTCGGACGAGGGCGTGAGGAGGCCTCACAGAGAACGGCGCCGGCGATCCCTTCTCCGAGTGGAGGCGCTCGGCGTACTTGGCGTCCACGGACCTCAGCAACGTGTAGACCAAGCCCCTCACGAGGTAGCCCGTGTAGCTCTTCTCCTGCGCCCTCACCTCTTGCTGGGCCACCAGCTGGACGTCTATCCGCACTATCATCTCTCGCATCTCTCGGCAAGGGCCTTACGGTCTACGAGCCCAAGGACTCAGGGCCGCTCGCTTCAAAGCCTCTCTACATCATCGTCCATTAATATAGCTTATCGCAAGGCCTCAGAGCTTGCTTCCTCAGATGAGGTTACTGTTTGAGCGCGAGGTTAAGGGTGCTTTGCCATCCAAAGCCCTCTTAATCGCTTCTCTATGCAACGGGCTCTGCCAAGCCACGTCCCTGCCTATCCCCAGCTCCGCGTCTCTCTCCGGAGGCGGTTCGTCGATCCAGAACTTCGCCTCCCTTGAGTACATGTCGTAGACTATCAGGTTCCTCGCTATCAGCTCGTCTTTGAGTTCCTTGGGGAAGCCCTCT
>JAAOZJ010000010.1 GCA_011605835.1 Thermoproteota archaeon | reverse complement strand
CTTCACGTATGCAGCGGCCATCTCCCCCGCCAATATCGGATCCTCGGAGAAGTACTCGAAGATCCTGCCGCAGAGGGGTATCCTATGCATGTTCACGGCAGGGGCGAGCAAGACGTCTACTCCATACTCCTTGGCCTCCTCTGCGATGGCCCTGCCGACCCTCTCGACTAGCTCGAGGTTCCACGTGGAGGCGAGCGCTACCTCGGCTGGAAAGGCGGTGGCGTAGAAGACGTCCTCTACGCCGAGCCTAGCTGGATATATCCTGACGCCGGCAGGACCATCGCCCAAGACTATGGAGGGGACACCGAGTCTGTCGAGGGCTCTGGTCTCGCCAGAAGCACCGTGCACGAGCCTCGAAGATCCCGCACCAACTATTAGTGACACCTTCTCCTCCGCGCTCATTCCAGAGAGAAGGTCGTCGACACTCGTCCCCCTCATAGCCGGCCCTCCAAGTGATACCGCTCAGCACTTCCGAGGAATTCAACTTAAGTTTTAGAGCCCGCCTAGGGATTGAGCTATTAGATTGAGATGAACGAATGAGATTGACGAAGGGCATCCGACGACCGACTGCAACGAGGACCATCAGGACGAAAGCTCAAGTAAGACGACCTTCGCCACGACCCCTTTAAAGTTCTCCTACAATCGATTAGCGATCCTCGTGGAGTTCGTGATTGGGAAGAGAGAGGTGGGGCTGTCTAAGGAAAGGTGGTGGAGATTCTCAAAGGCCTGCAGCCAGAGCCCCTTAGAGGCAGGGCTAGGTACTACGTGGAGCTCGACGGCAAGAAATACAAGGTGGTCACCTTCGTAGGTGGTGAAGATACGAGCATAACGGAGGATCCGACGATAGGCAGCCGCTACGTGCTCATGCAACGTAAGGTTTCCTAAGCCTCCCCGTGGGCACCGCTACTATCAACGCTATCGCGATGGCGCCAGCAGCCACGCCGACCGTGTAGGACATCTTATAGCTACCACATAAGTCGGCCAACAGGCCGCCGACGTAGGGCGCTAAAAGGGAGCCCAGCCCTGAGAAGAAGCCTGCAAGCGCAGTCGCTCGTCCCGCCACCTCCCAATCGAACAGGTCTTTGACGAACGCTGCGTACAAGGGCCACTTTGCGCCAAAATCTACTCCGATTAAAACCGTGAGGAGGGTCAAGCCTAAGATCGAGCTAGAGGAAAGGAAGCCGAGCAGGGAGGCGACCAATATTGCGTTGCACGCTATAATCAGCGGCCTCCTGCCGATCCTATCGGAGAGGGTTGGGAGGCTTAAAGCCCCTATGAAGCCTGAGAAGCTCATCAGCCCATAAAGCAGTGTGGAGACATCTAAGCCCATCATAAGCTCCCTGCTGAGGTATGCCTTGTAAAACGTTGCGTGGACCATTATGGCGAAAGCTGATAACGCGTAGGATATGCCAACAAGCCAGGTGCATCGATCTCTAAAGATAACGCCCATACTAGCTGAGCGAGTCTCCTTCACCTTGAGGTCTTGGCCGCCGGCTTTAGGCTCATGAGCCACGCTTACGAGGAGGATCGAAAGGAGGGCCATTACGCCCAGCAGCGACCAAACTCCCCTCCAGCTGAATAAGGGGATTATGCGTGGTATCGCTAACGCTATGAGGAATGGACAGAGCTTAGTCCCGGTCTCCATGATGCCTACCATCAACCCCCTCCTTTCAGGGCATAGCTTCTGCGACCAGACCATCACGGGGGACCATCCGGCCGACGCGCCAACGCCCGCAATAAATGAAGAGAGAATCCCATCAACTGTTGAAGAGGTCATGCCTACAAGTATGGAGCCCATCCCTAGCAGGGGGAATACCGCAAAAATGGTCCTCTTCGCGCCCCACCTATCTATTAGGGGGCCCGTCACGAACGACGTTAGCACAAAGCCCAGGAGGAAGCAGGAGACCATGGCACCGAGGTCTTGGTTCGAAAAACTCAAGCAACTCATCATTTCCGGCGCTAATAGAGCATATGTATATCTAACACCGTAGTTAATCGAGATTACAAGGTAGCATGTTACTAAGGCTAGCAGCAGCCTTCCGTTGAAAGCCCTACGCATAGCTAGGCTCCACTTTATGTGCACGTAAACTGCGCTAATATGTTTTTAGGGGATTGAGGAGTTGGAGTCGTTGTGTCCTCACCATTAGCTCAGCGCTAGCCTAAAATAGAGATCTCTCAAATGTCTATGTGGTGATCGCCTTCGCCGAGCAGCCATTACGATTGAAGAGGCAGTTCTTGGAGTTGTTGGAGAAAGACAAGGAGTTTCGGCTCGCCGTGGCGGGGTACTTGGGGTTATCGGAGACGTTGATGAGGCTGGAATCAGTCGAGAAGAGCATTAAGGAGTTATTAGAGGAGGTTAAGGGGTTAAGAGAAGGGCAAAACAAGCTATGGGAGAGCGTCAACAGGCTTTGGGAGGAGGTCAAAGCGTTAAGGGAAGACCAAAACAAGCTATGGGAAAATACCAACAGACTGTGGGAGAACGTCAACAAGCTGTGGGAAGAGGTCAGGGCGTTAAGAGAGGGTCAGAATCAGAATAGGCTTTGGGAAGAGGTCAGGGCTATGAGGGTCGAGATGAACGTGAGGCTTGAGAGGGTCGAGAGGACTTTGGAGAAGCTGACGCTTGAGATCGAGGAAGAGGCTAGGACAGTGGTAAAGCACAGGCTGAGGGAGATGGGCTACGAGGTTGATGTGGCGCCGCTCATCCTGCCCGAGGTGGAGGTCAACATATACGGCGTTAGCGACGACCTCTGCGTCATTGGCGAGGCGAGGGTTAGGGCCCCCTCTGGCATGATAGACGAGATAGACAAGAAGATTCAAGTGTTGAAGAAGCTCTACCCCGACAAGCTCAGGTCCAAGGTCTTGAGGGTCGTCTACGCGACTCGCGCTGCCGGACCTCGTCGCGAGGGCTGAGAGGGAGGGCGTCTGGGTCCTAAGGGCTGTGGGGGATGTTGTGAAGCCGAAGCTCTAGAAATGTTGTTGAGGACAACGCGGTGTCTCGAGACCCCTAATTTAAGGCTTGAATTGATTGTGGCAACACCAGATTATTAATACTCGCCGTTCACGGCCATTTCCAGAAGGTTCGGGAGTTTGTCATTAGTCGCTACGACGGCCACGACTATGTTGCCGGTCTCGGCCATAAAGAGGACCAGCAACCAACTTCGTGCTAACTATGGCAACGCTGAGCATTGAATGCTGTTCTCGCCCTCGAACCTCAAAACGGTTCCCCCTCGACAGGCTCGGAAGGGTTCAAATCACTTAGTGACTCTCTCGTCTTTTTATTCTGCTTTCGATGTATTCGTGGTACTCTTTAACGAGGTTTTCAGGAAAGGGGTTCACGACCACTATGTCCTTGATCCTCTCAAGCTCCCTGTCTAATGTGTACACGATATGGTTTCCGAGGCTTCTTGCTAATTCGATTATATACCCATCCCATGATTCCACTCTGAAGAGCGTTGCGTACTTAATGGCGCTGATGGCTTCTAAAGACGCACGAGAATAGAAAGCCGGCGATTTCGTCTCCAGCATTTTCACGAGCTTCTCCTCCACGCTCGCTACTGGAAGCTTTAAGTACCTCGTGGCCACGTGGAACGCGCCTAAGACCGACGTGACGGGTATGGCAGCCTTCGTCCTCCGCGAAAGAACGTCTCGAAGGAATTTGACGGCTTCCTCCTCTAGAGGATTCCTAAATAAAGAGACGACAATTATGCTCACGTCGACGACTCCTTCAGGGTAGCAAGCCGAGCTTCCTTCTGACATATTCTTCATCCACCCAGTCCCACGACCCCTCGGCTTCCTCCGGAAGCTCGACCTCCATGTTTAGCGTGGCCTTCGCCCACTCCTCAGCCCTTTTCTCGAGGTCGGGATCTACGGCCTCGGTTTTGGTAACGTCCTCATTTATGACCTCGTTGCCCCTAATCCTGACAAGCACTTCGACCTTACCATTGTTTTTGGTCACGATGCTTGCGGCGGTCGTATACGTCGTCGCCTTCTCAAAGAACTTGGTGAAGTCCTCTTTGACTTGAAAGGACGATGCCACGTTACGAAGCCCTGATACAACTTCACAACACTCTTGACACATCGTAATCCTCACCGCGTTTATTGGACTCGCGTGGGAATGTCCAAGAGTCGGCGACGTCATTAAGAGGCACCTCAAGTTCCTTTTAGGGGCCTCCAGGATATCTTATTTACCCGTGAAACCCACTATATGGGCTCATTCGTCGGGGGTCCTATACATCGTATTACGCGAAGCCATCACAACCTCTGACACCACTTTAATTGAGAAATTGCCTAGTGGGATGGAGACGCTCGTTACGGCCTCTGCGGGTTGCTGTTCCGCTATATCCAAGATCTCCCAGCCCTCTCTCGGAGGTCCTGGAGGGGCGAGGGGCCTGTCTTTAACCAGCTCCTTAACGTTGTCGGGCACGCTTTCCGTAGCTATACCACCAATGATTTTCACGTCGAAATTCACTCCACCGAAGGGGGAGAAGCCCGACTCCTTCACATCGATTATGAGGGTCTTTAGCTTGATGACGGTCCCATCCGACAACTTAATGCGACCCATGCCAACAGGCGCGCTCATGACGTGACCCTCCCAACACCTGACCCTTATTTAATTGCACCTCTTTTCCTCAAGCACTTCTACAGCCCTCAGCCTTTAAAACCTAGCCTTGCCTAGAACAGCCCCTAGAGGACCTCACATCCACGCCACCCCATGATGAGTAAGGCCCTTAAGAGGCCATTCAAGCGGCCCTACGACCTCCATCACATCCACATCACCATGCATTTATCAGTGATGAAAACTTGCCCTTCTCGTAGTTGAGCAAGGGCTTCGATGTAAGGCCCATGGGCTTACGTGGGGAGTATCACCGTTTCTCAGCAGATGGTAGTTCATCGCCTCTCATGTCCAGTTTCGAGCTCCCCACCATCTACCTCTCAACGGTTGCATCCCCCGACCACTCTACGGGAGCTGTTCAACCCCAGTCGCCTAGGGGAACATCCACTCCCCTCAAGTAATCGGAGTTCACGAGGGATTCATCAGCCTCAAGACCTCATTGGCTTCAGCTCGCACACCAGTAGCGCACCAACATTGCTTCACACCGACCTTATAAGCTTTGGGCTTCATAAAACGAGCGCGAGTAAATGATGCAAGTGATTATGAAAATCAAAACTGCTTCACGACCCGACTAACGAAATGAGGTTATTAAGCTTTTTAATCCTCCCCCTCCCCTCTCATTCTGAGGCGGTAAAATGACCTTAAAGACCTTGCTCTCGTACCTTTCAGAAGTGAATGCAAACCTCTCAGATGCTAAGAAGAGCCTTGAGAGGGCTGTCAAGCTCTTTGAGAAAATCATTAACGGTGCCCCCGACGTCGTTAGAGATTACGTCGATGACGTCGAGAGGTTGGAGATAGAGAGGAAGTTGATAGAGGCGTGGGAGAAAGTGAAGATCGCGTCCTCACTGATATCTGACGCGAGCTCTCTCATATTTTGGGAGGAGCGTGACCTAGAAGAAATTCTTGATAGATCGGAGAGCGTGCAAAAGAGCGTGGAGAACCTGAAAAAGTCAAGAGAAGACTGACCTCCTCTCCGCCCTAAAGGGCAAGGCTAGATAGCGCTCAGCGAGTCGAGAGGTAGCTTTAAGCCGCGAGCCTCTTGAAGAGCCTGACCATGACGATGTACGGCTACGCGAAGCTTGGAGAGGAGATAAAGAGGACGCTGGAGCCGGAGGACGTGGCTGGAGTTCAAGAGGTCTACAAGAATTGGAGACGATAAAGTCTTGAATCCTCAACTCCACTTTTTCTATGCTAATGGATTGGTAGAACGTTCGAGCCCGCCGAAGGCACTATTAGGAGCGTGGCAGGTGTGGAAAAGCAGAGCAATTAAAGGCTGGTTCCTTAAAGATCCTTAATCCTTAATCCTTAAAAGAATTTCGAGGGCGGGTCTAAAAGGGCCCGCTCCTAATTGGGTGCGTTTTCTTATAAGTAAAGAATTGATAAGAATGTGGCTACGATTACTAAGTGAACCTAGCTTACAGGGGTCAGACGTAGCACGTTAAGTTCTGTTCTGCGGGTATCAAAGAGGTTTTAAACTAGCAGCACGATTTTAGTTTGGAGGCCCTCATGAGCGAGCGAAAGGGGTTCTCCGTGGAAGGGCCAAACTTCGGCTTCTTATACGAACCGAGCAAGGAAGATGAGGTCGTGATGCTCTTCGGCTTGCTGATGCCCCACATAGGTGAGTTCCTCGAGGAGCTGGGCCTCGGCTCGAGGGTCTTCATCGACGAGTGGATCGAGAGCCCCACGGACTGCATCATGGAGGTCGACGGGAGGAAGCTGAGGGTCGAGTTCGAGCTCTACAGTAGCAACTTCATAAGAAGACACGACCTCAAGGAGTGCGACCTCATAGTGTGCTGGATGGACAACTGGAAGAACCCTCCAGGAAACGTCAGGATCCTAGAGCTCAAGAGGGTTTGCGAGAGGCTAGCTGAGAGAGGCCTGCGCTTCATAATTAAGGGCGAGCCGAAGCATCCTGAGAGAGGGACCCCCTACACCCTTGAGGAGTTTAAGGAGGCATTAAGGAGTAGGGTGGGGGAGAGGGACTTCAAGATGCTATGGAGCTTCGTTGATGAGGTCAGCAAGCTGGACGGCATCGGATTGCAAACGGGAATGGGTAAGAAGGTCCCAACGTTAGGGATCATAATTAAGAAGCTTGAAGTGTGCCCCCTCGTCTTAGAGGCGACCGGCAGGGCTTACGTTGTCTACTACAACGTCAACACAAAGCCGCCCAAGCCCCTGATCCCGGAGAACCTAGCGAAGAGGATATGGAGGATGCTGGGAGAGCCTAAGACTAAGACCGGGAAGATGAAGGAGTGGCACTACTTAGAGGCCTCAGACACGGCGGAACTCGTCGAGAAGCTCAAAGAGGTAGTAAGAGTCTTGCTCGAAGCCTAATGCGCGTGCGACGGTGAAGGTCGAGCTCCGCGAAACTGTCAAGCAGTCCTCCAAATCCTCCACGACCATCTCCCGAACCTTCGGGAGAAGACCGTGAGTAACACTCTTCTAAGAAGACGAGCTAGGACCACGAGAAAGACGACCACTTCTTGACGACTTAACCACGACAACCACTCCACGACGATGCACTACTACGACTACTACTCGACCAAAGGCCGAGGAGTTTCTCGATGGGCCCTCGACGGACCTGCCTCGACTAGAAATATAAGCACTTAAACGCCCCCTTATTCTAGGGAAGGCCCTTGTCCTCAATAACTGCTGAGGACGTGGTCAAGCTATTCGAAGCAGATGTCAAGGCTAGGAAGAGGATGGCGGAGTTGCTAGTCTCTGAGCCCGACGTGAGGCTCGCGATAATAAACGCAGTCTTGAGGGACGTGGCGACTAAGAGCGATATAGAGGCCCTAAAGGCGGCCACCAAGAGCGATATAGAGGCCCT
>JAAOZJ010000027.1 GCA_011605835.1 Thermoproteota archaeon | reverse complement strand
TTGAGGGGCTTTATTTAAGCATTTGTCCTACTTGGCCAGATCGGCTTATATGGCGCCTCGATAGTCTTTATAATGATGATGAGGGCTGGATTGGCGGACCTCGTGAAGAAGGTTTCTGGTGCTGACCTCTATCTTCGCGATCGTGGCTACGATGCGATCCTTCGAGCAATAGCTAATGCACAATGCGTTCGCCTTGAACGTGAGCAATTCGAGAATAAACCTTAAATTTCCTTTACGCGTTTCCGTTGAGGTGGGGCCCGTAGCTCAGCCCGGCAGAGCGCCCGGCTCATAACCGGGTGGTCGTGGGTTCAAATCCCACCGGGCCCATCAAGCTTGAGGGTCAAGAGGCCCCGGTAGCTCAGAGGGAGAGCGTCCGGCTGAAGACCGGATTGTCGTGGGTTCGAGTCCCACCCGGGGCACCAACAACTCACTTTTGAGCCCAGAGCAAACCATAAATTGGGTCTTTGGACCCCTCCTCTATTAGAGCTGGCAGCAGACCATGGTCAAGGTAGTCTTCGACGAGGCGTTTTACAGGGTTTACAGTAGCGAGCCCGCAGCCGCACCGGGCCGAATTGAGAGCGTCGTGAACGAAGTAAGGGGCGTCTTCGAGTTCGTGGGCTGCGAGCCGGCCTCTGAAAGCGACGTCCTACTGGTTCACTCCCCTGACCACGTTAAGAGTGTCAAGGGTCTCGACGACGTCTACCCCCTCGCGCTCTTAGCCGTCGGGGGCGCTATTAAGGCCGCGAAGATGGCGTTGGAAGGCGAGCCGGCCTTCGCCTTGATAAGGCCTCCGGGGCACCACGCCAGCAGAAGTCATTCTTGGGGCTTCTGCTACTTCAACAATGTGGCGATAGCTGTCGCGAAAATGCTCTCGTTAAAGCGCGTCGAGAGGGTCTTGATAATCGACTTCGACCTTCACTTCGGCGACGGGACGGCGAACATATTCTCAGGAAGCAACAACGTCGAGTACTTCCACCTGCCTCACGGACCTCGAGAGAGACAGCTGAGCTCTCTCAAGGCCTTCCTCAACGCGAAGGAAGGGTACGACATGCTGGCCGTCTCAGCAGGCTTCGACAGGCACAAGGAGGACTGGGGCGGGATGTTGATGACTGGCGATTACTACGAAATCGGCAAGGCGTTGGGGGAGTTCTCGCTGAAGAAGTGCGGAGGGGCAATCTTCGCCGCCCTGGAGGGGGGATACAACCACGCCGTACTCGGGAAGAACGTCAGGGCGTTCTTGGAGGGCCTGCAAAACGCGTCACGCTGGTGGTGACATGGAGGTCCTCGAGGTCTTGGCCAAGCGCTTCGAAGGAAAGGAGTTGACGCGCGAGGAGGCACTCTTGCTAGCGGAGACTAGCTTCGACGAACTCCCATTACTGCTGAGCGCTGCCATCATGGTTCGCTTAAAGCGCTACGGAAAAGTCACCACGTACTCTAGAAAGGTCTTCGTGCCATTGACTAGGCTTTGCAGAAATCGATGTGCTTATTGCGGCTTCAGGGCCCGAGGGGGCAGGCCCTACATGAGCATCGATGAAGCTATGAAGATCGTAAAGGAGGGCGAGAAGCTGAGGGCCAAGGAGGTCCTCGTAAGCACGGGCGATAGGCCAGAGGAGGTCCACCCAGAGGCTAGGAAAGCACTTAACTCGATGGGCTACAGCTCTACGGTAGAATACGTCGAGGACTTCGAGGAGAGGGTCCTGAAGGAGACCGAAAAGATGATGCCTCACACGAACATAGGCGTTTTGACTAAGTCAGAAATGGCCGAGCTCAAGCCGCTTAACGCGAGCATGGGGCTCATGCTCGAGTCGATAAGCGAGAGGCTAATGAGTAGCGGGATGCCTCATGAGGGGTCGCCATCCAAGGACCCCAAGACGAGGTTGAGGATGATAAGAGAGGCTGGCGAGTTGAAGATACCGTTCACTACTGGGATCTTGGTGGGGATTGGCGAGACGTGGGAGGAGAGGATCGACTCGCTCATGGCTATTAGGAAAGTACACGACGAATACGGACATGTCCAAGAGGTCATAGTTCAGAACTTCATGCCCGAGCCGGGAACGCCCATGGAGAATTACGAGCCTCCCAGCTTAATCGAGGTGCTGAAGACCATAGCGATAGCTAGGTTGATCCTTGGGGACGACGTCGCGGTTCAAGCCCCTCCCAACCTGAACCCGAGGGCCTACCACGCGTACCTCTTAGCTGGGATAAACGACTGGGGCGGCATCTCCCCTCTGACCCCGGACTTTGTCAACATGGCCTATCCTTGGCCCAGCATACAGGAGGTCTATGAGAAGACGCGAGCCATGGGCTTCGAGCTGCGCGAGAGGCTTCCAGTCTACCCAGTGTTCATCGCTCGAGGCTGGATCTCCGAGCTTTTAAGGGAGAGAATCGAGACCCTTGTTGACGAAATGGGTTTGGTGAGGAGGGGAGAAGACGCCTACTAGCCCGAAGCATTTGGAGCTCTTTCTCAAAAACCTAGACCCGGAGCTCTCAGGGGCCCTCGAGAGAGCCCTCTCAGGGAAGGCCATCGACGAGGACGAGGCCTTGAGGTTACTGGACTCAAGTTATGAAGAGGCCCTTATCTTGGCCCTCGTAGCCGATCAGGCTAGGAAGGCATCAGTGGGCGATGTGGTCACCTTCGTGGTCAACAGGAATATAAACTTCACAAACGAGTGTATCGTAAGGTGCCTCTTCTGCGCCTACTCGAGGCCTTTAGGCTCCCCTGACGGGTACTTGCTCAGCATCGAGGAGGTGGTGTCGAAGGCCTACGAGGCTTGGAAGCGGGGGGCGACGGAGGTCTGCATCCAAGGGGCCATAAACCCCAAGGTGCCCGCCGACTACTATTTCAAGATCTTGAGGAAGATTAAGGAGAAGGTCCCTCAGATGCACATACACGCCTTCTCCCCCCAAGAGGTTCACTACATAGCCTCGAGGCTGGGGACGACATACAGAGACGCTCTGAAGGCTCTTCGAGAAGCGGGGCTAGACAGCATGCCGGGGACCGCCGCGGAGATACTCGACGACGAAGTCAGAAAGGTCATAGCCCCGAACAAGATTACGACCGCCCAGTGGGTCGAGATAATAAAGGAGGCTCATAGGCTGGGCATCCCGACGACGGCGACGATGATGTACGGGCACGTCGACAATAACGTGCACAGGGTGAGGCACATGAAGGTAGTCAGGGACCTGCAGGCGGAGACCAAGGGGTTTACGGAGTTCGTCTTACTGCCCTTCGTCCACTACAGGACTAAGCTTTACAGGGAGGGCTTGAGCAGGGCAGGGACCTCCTGGCTCGAAGACCTCAAGGTCCACGCGGTCGCAAGGCTCTTCTTCTTGGGGTACATAAAGAACATCCAAACCTCTTGGGTCAAGCTGGGCCCCAAAATGGCTCAGATGATGTTGCAGGCCGGGGCAAACGACGTGGGAGGGACTTTGATGGAGGAGAACATCTCAAGAGAGGCTGGTTCTCTCTACGGAAGCCACATGGATGTTCGAGAGCTCGTGGAGCTGATTAAGGGGATCGGAAGAATACCAGCGCAGAGGACCACTACCTACGAGATCGTGAGGGTCTACGATTAGCCGACCCGAAGTACCTGAAGATTACGGCCTCAGCGCAGCCCCTCTTGACTATGGAGGCATGGACGTTCTTGGAAAATCTGAGGCCCAGCTCTTTGCCATCCAATACTACGAAGTTGGCTCGCGCTCCCTCCTCTAGCACGTTGGAGGGAACTTTCAAATTCTTGACCTTGCGCACGTTCACCGTAGCCATCTTCAACACATCCTCAGGGTTCAAGCGAAGCCCCTGAAGTCTCGACACGTTAAACAACGCCTCAAGCTCCC
>JAAOZJ010000088.1 GCA_011605835.1 Thermoproteota archaeon | reverse complement strand
TACGAGCAGATCGTGAGGAGGGTCAAGCTCGACGGCCTCGAAGGAAGGGTCAGGGTCATAAACGGGGACTTCTTCCAAGTAAACATAAGTGAGGCGAGCGTTGTGACGCTGTACCTATTGACCACCGTCAATGAAAAGCTGAGGCCCAAGCTCGAGAGGGAACTGAGGGTGGGCACTAGGGTCGTGTCACACGACTTCGAAGTCCCCGGCTGGAGGCCAATTCGCGTCGAGAGCGTGAGGGACTACTGGTGCGACCACAAGATCTACGTCTATGAGGTAGGCGTGAGCACGCCTAAGAAGAGAGAGCAATAGATTCGTGGTTTCACTGATCATTCTTATTCTTGTTCCTGATTATTTTAGATTAGTCTTGGGACCTCTGCTAGGCTCTTAAGTACGAAGTGGGGTCTGAGGGTCTCTGGAAGGCCTTTCAAGGCCGCCTCTTTGACGACGCCTGTCAGCACCAGCGCCGTTATACAACCGAACCTCTTGCCCATCTTGACGTCGGTCTCGGGCCTGTCCCCCACGACCAGGACCTCAGAGGGCCTAAGCCCCAAGCGCATGAGGGCTTCCCTCATGGCTATCCTCGAGGGCTTCCCCACGACCAGCGGCCTCACGCCTGAGGCTATCTCTATGGCCTTGACTATCGAGCCAGCGCCGGGCATGACGCCGTCCTCTAGCGGTATGGTCGCATCGATGTTAGTGGCCACGAACTTGGCGCCTCGCCTTATCTCCCTCGAGGCCCTCGCGAGCTTCTGATAGTCGAAGTTGAAGTCCAGCCCTGCTACCACCACGTCGGAGTCGAAGGCGACGATCTCATGGCCGTGGGACCTCAAGACCTCCTCGAGGGCCTTAGTACCCACCACGAAGATCCTCGAGGGCCCGTAAACCCTCTTGATGTAGGAGGCCGCTATCACACTCGAGGTCAGGACCTCCTCGATCGAGGCCCTGATCCCCATGCCCTCGAGCTTTTTAACGTACTCTTGAGGGGTCTTGGTCGCGTTATTTGTCAAGAAGAGCAGCTTTATGCCCTTGGACCTCAGCTCCTCGAGGGCCTCGGGGACGCCGCTTATCGGTTTATCCCCTACGTACACGCTACCGTCTAGGTCTATTACCAGCCCCTTGATCGGCAATCGTTCACACCTTCACGCTCTCGTCGATCCACCTGAGGTAGTCGTCGTGGCCGGCTATGATCGGTATCGCTATTATCTCCGGAACGCTGTAGGAGTGCATGGACCTGACAACTTCTATGAGACGTTGAAGGGCTTCGAGTTTAGTCTTTATCACCGCCAAGGCCTCGTCACACTCCTCGAACTTCCCTTGGAATACGAAGAAGGAGCGGACCTTGTCCACGACGTTTACGCAAGCGGCCAGCTTCTCCTCGACCAGCTTCCTCGAGACCTTGTACGCCTCCTCTCTCGAGGGGAACGTGATTAAGACCACCACGTGGCAACCTTTCATCTCGCATCGAGATCTAGCCTGCTGTCGACCATCTTAAACGTTTTCTTGTCCAATGCTTTAAGGACTCTTAACTGCTATCTCGTTTAAAGCTGAGGATTCTTTAAAGGGAAGAAACGTTTATATAAGTCGTCTTGTAAGCTTCTCCCTATCTCCGCTTGAGAGTAGAGGAACCATGAAAGTCGTGCTGGCGTACTCAGGGGGGTTAGACACCTCAGTCGCCATCAAGTGGCTCCAAGAGAAGTACGATGCCGAGGTCGTAACGGTGACCCTAGACGTGGGGCAGATGGAGGACCTCAAGGCCATAGAGGAGAAGGCCAAGGTCCTCGGGGCTCGTAGGCACTACTCCATAAACGCCGTGGAGGAGTTCGTGGACAGGTTCGTTGCACGTGCCATAAAGGCGAACGCCCTGTACCAAGGCAAGTACCCCCTTCACAGCGCCCTCTCTAGGCCCCTAATAGCCGAGAAGCTCGTTGAAGTGGCTTTGAAGGAGGGGGCCGACGCCGTAGCGCACGGCTGTACTGGCAAGGGCAACGACCAAGTCAGGATAGAAGTCACCGTCAAGGCCTTGGCCCCTCATCTGAAGATCATAGCGCCCGTTCGGGAGTGGGAGCTGACTAGGGACAGGGAAATGGAGTACGCGAGGAAGAGGGGGATCCCCATCCCGGTAAAGGACAAGCCCTACAGCATCGATCAAAATCTGTGGGGGAGGTCGATTGAGTGCGGCCCCCTCGATGACCCCTACGCTGAGCCCCCCGAAGACGCCTTCGAGTGGACCGTCAACCCGCTCAAAGCGCCCGACGAGCCCGCCTACGTGACCCTGACGTTCGAGAACGGATTGCCCACGATGCTCAACGGCGTCGAGATGAAGCTAAAGGACCTGATAATGGAGCTGAACAAGCTGGCCGGGCGACATGGAGTCGGCAGGATAGACCACATAGAGGACCGCGTCGTGGGGATAAAGAGCAGGGAGGTTTACGAGGCCCCGGCGGCCGTGTGCATAATCGAAGCCCACAAGGATTTGGAGAAGATGACCCTCACGAAGCACGAGCTGGAGTTCAAGTCGGTGGTCGACGACAAGTGGAGCAGGTTGGTGTACGAGGGCTTGTGGTGCGACCCTCTGCGCGAGGGCCTTGACGCGTTCATCGACAAGACACAAGAGAGGGTCGAAGGCGAAGTTAGGCTGAAGCTTTACAAGGGCAACGTGATGGTCGTGGGGAGGAGGTCCCCTCGCTCGCTCTACGAACTGGACTTGGCAACCTACGAAGAGTGGAGCAAGTTCGACCAGAAGCTCGCCAAAGGGTTCATAGAGTTGTGGGGACTACAGACGTACCTCGCCAAGTCGAGAGGTGGTAGAGCTGAGCCTGATGTGGGGGGCAAGGCTCAGCGCTCCAAGCGCTGAAGCGACGCAATACGTTTCCTCGATAAGCTTCGACGACAGGATAGCGTTAGACGTAGTGAGAGTCAACATGGCCCATTTGTTGATGTTAGTCAAGCAGGGGATAGTAAGCAAAGAAGAGGGAAGGGCCATCTACGGGGCCTTGAAGAAGCTCACCAAGGGCTTAGAGCTCAAGCGAGCGCTAGAGGACGTACACATGTGCATCGAGGAGGAGATAGTCAAAGAGGTCGGCGTGGAGGTAGGGGGTAGGCTACATACGGGCAAGAGCAGGAACGATCAGGTCGCGACGGCCCTGCGCATGAGGGCGAAGCGGTTCGTTGCGGAGCTCGCGTCCGAGCTGTTGAAGATGAGGGAGGTTTTGTTGAGCCTGTCTGAGAGGCACGTCAATACCATAATGCCGGGCTACACGCACCTTCAACACGCTCAACCCGTGACGCTCGCGCATTACTTGCTCGCCTACCATGACAAGTTCGAGAGGGACTTCCATAGGCTCTTGGACGTCTATCGAAGGATCGACGAGAGCCCGATGGGTAGCGCAGCTCTCGCTGGTAGTAGCTTCAACCTGGATAGAGAGTACGTGGCGAAGCTCTTGGGCTTCTCCAGGGTGCAGGAGAACACGGTGGACGCCGTCTCCGACAGGGACTTCATGGTTGAGACGGCCTTCGCTGCGACGATGATAATGACACACTTGAGTGAGCTCGCCGAGGAGTTGGTCCTCTGGAGCACGTGGGAGTTCGGCTTCGCAGAGCTTCCGGATGCATACTCCTCGACTAGTAGCATCATGCCTCAAAAGAAGAACCCAGTAGTGGCGGAGGTCGTGAGGGCGAGGGCCTCTCACGTCATCGGGATGCTCCTCTCGGCCTTGGCCATCTTGAAGAGGTTGCCCTTGAGCTACAATCTAGACTTGCAGGAGGTCACGCCCCCCGTATGGTTATCGGTCGAGGAGACCCTGAGGGCTTTGAAGGTCATGAGGGGCGCGGTGGAGGGGCTACAGTTCGACGTGAAGAGGATGTATGAGGCCGCGGAGCTCGGTTATTCGACCGCGACCGAGCTCGCAAACGAGCTCGTCAGGCGCTTCAACCTGCCGTTCAGGGTCGCCTACAGGATAGTTGGCAAGCTGGTGAAGGAGGCTGTCGACAAGGGCCTAGCCCCCCATGAGATAACGCCTCAAATGCTGGAGGAGGTCGCGAGGCAGGAGGGCGTGACAATAGAGGTCGACGAGCAGTTCGTCAGGGACTGCCTCAAACCCGAGGTGTGCGTTGCTAGGTGCAAAGTCGTAGGAGGGCCCTCTCCGGAGTCGGTCGTCCGCATGATAAGTGATCGCAAGCTTAAGCTCTCGAGGGACTTTGAGGCCCTCTCGAGCATGAAGGAGGCCGTGGAGGGGGTAGACGCCTTGATCGAGGAGGAGGCCAAGAGGTTAGGGGTGGCATGAGTTGAAGGTGGCGCTACTCTACGATAGGCTCAGGTGGGAGGAGAAGGCGATCCTAGACGCCCTCAAGTCCAGGGGGGTCGACGTCGAGATGGTTGACGCCAAGGTCAAGGTAGCTGTCCACGGGAAGTTGAGGGACGTCGGCGACATAGTGTTGAACAGGTGCGTGAGCCACTTTAGGGGGCTCTATTGGGCGGCGATCCTAGAAGCCGAAGGCATAAGGGTTGTTAACTCCTTTCGCACGCTGTTGACAGGGGGCGACAAGCTACTGACATCTCTCGAGCTCTTGAAGGCCAAGATACCGACGCCTAAGTTCGTGGTCGCGTTCACGGTCGAGGGGGCCTTACAGGCCTTAAGCGAGATAGGGCTGCCAGCGGTCGTAAAGCCCGTAGTTGGTAGCTGGGGCAGGTTGCTGGCGCTCTTAAAGGACTACGAACACGCGAAAGCGATACTCGAGCATCGAGAGTACTTGGAGCCGATTCTCCACAACATATTCTACATTCAAGAGTACGTGGACAAGCCCTCGAGGGACATAAGGTCCGTGGTCGTGGGCGACGAAATAGTTGCGTCGATATATCGCTACGCCCCTCCGGGGGAGTGGAGGACCAACGTGGCCCTAGGGGGAAGGGCCGAGGCCTGCGAGCTCAGCAACGATCAAAAGGAGCTGATCCTGAGGGCCGCGAAGGTGATAAACGGCGAGGTCGTCGGTGTCGACTGCCTAGAGAGCAATAGGGGGTTGCTCATCAACGAAATAAATACGACGGTAGAGTTTAAAGGCGCATACTCTGCTACAGGTGCGGATGTAGCCGGAAAGATAGCTGAGTACTTGATCAGGGAGGCGAGGAGATGAAGAAGAGAGTGGGGATCGTCGGGGCTTCGGGCTTCGTCGGAGGAGAACTTCTGAGGTTATTGCTATACCACCCCTATGCTGAGGTCACAGTCGCGACCTCGAGGCAGTACGTCGGCGAGTACGTCTTTAGAGTGCACGCGAACCTAAGGAAGGTCACCGACTTGGTCTTCACGCCACCGGACGTAAAGAAGTTGACGGAGAGCTGTGACGTGGTCTTCTTGGCAGTCCCTCACAAGCAGTCGGCCAAATTGACTGCTCAGCTCGTGGAGGTCGGCATAAGGGTCGTAGACCTAAGTGCTGACTTCAGATTCAAAGACCCGAAGATGTATGAGGTGTGGTACAACTGGAGGCACCCGGTGCCAGACCTGCTCAAGGAGGCCGTCTATGGCCTGCCGGAGCTCCACAGAGATGAAATAAAGAGAGCCAAGATAGTGGCTTGCCCTGGCTGCATGCCGACTGCCGCCATATTGGCTTTAGCTCCCTTGGCAAAAAGCAACGTAATAGACCCAGACCATGTGGTCGTTGACGTCAAGATAGGGTCTTCAGGCGCGGGAACCTCGCCCTCACTAGCGACGATGCACGCCGAGAGGTTCGGGGTTGTTAGGCCCTACTCCCCAGCCGGGCACAGACACACTGGCGAGGTAGAGCAGGAGCTCTCTGCTCTAGCCGGGAGGCCCATTAAGGTGGCCATGTCCGCTCACGCTGTCAACATAGTGCGAGGAATCCTGGCAACGTGCCACGTCTTCGTCAATAGAGAGGTGAAGCTAGTCGACTTGTGGAAAATGTACAGAGGGATGTATGCTAACGAGCCCTTCGTCAGGATAGTGAAGGACAAGAAGGGGATATACAGGCTTCCAGATCCTAAAGTCGTCATCGGAACGAACTTCTGCGACGTTGGTTTTGAGGTTGACCCCCATGCCAATCGAGTGATAGCCTTCGGTGCAATCGACAACTTAATGAAGGGGGCCGCGGGCCAAGCGGTTCAGTGCTTCAACATAATGATAGGGGTCGACGAGAAGACGGGCTTGGACTTCTGCGGGTTCCATCCAATATAGTGGGTGGTCCTAGTTGGTAGTTGTTGTGAAGTTCGGAGGGGACTTGGTAGCCAATAGAGAGGCTTTGGAGAAGCTAGCTCGAGACATAGCCGAGGTCTCGAATAAGGACAAGGTCGTTGTAGTGCACGGAGGAGGGGACATAGTCACAGCGATAGCCGAGAAGCTCGGCAAGCCGCAAGTATTCGTGACCTCGCCCGACGGCTTCAGGAGCAGGTACACGGACAGGGAGACTGCCGAGATATACATGATGGTCATGGCCGGCAAGATAAACAAGGAGGTCGTCATCTCCCTCTTAAAGGCTGGTGTCAAGGCCGTGGGGATCTCAGGGGTCGACGGAGGGCTCCTCAGGGCCGAGCGCAAGAAGAGGCTCGTGATAATAGACGAGAGGGGGAGGAAGAGGGCCATAGAGGGAGGTTATACCGGCAGGATAGTGAGTGTAGACGTGGAGATCTTGAAGACCTTGCTCGACAAGGGGCTGGTCCCAGTCGTAGCCCCCGTGGCTCTCGGGGACGAAAACGAGGTGCTGAACGTCGACGGCGATAGGGCCGCGGCCCACATCGCCGGGGCCCTCAAAGCGGACACGCTGGTGCTGTTGACCGACGTCGAGGGAGTGATGATAAACGACAAGCTCGTGGATAAAATGGACCTGGACAAGGCGAGGGCCTCCTTAAAGCGCGTGGGAGCAGGCATGATAACGAAGCTCTACGCCACTATTGAAGCGCTTGAGGGGGGTGTCGGGACGGTCGTCATAGCCTCGGGGTTCAAGGAGAGGCCAGTGACCGACGCCTTGCTCGGCAAGGGCACGGTGGTCACGGTTGGTTGACGACTACATGGTCTTGGAAGACGCCCACTTGGTCCCGACTTATCAGAAGTTCCCCGTCACGATAGTCAGAGGGCTTGGAGCTAGGGTATGGGATGTCGATGGAAGAGAATACGTGGACTGCGTAGCTGGTTATGGCGCTGCCTTAGTGGGCCACTGCAACCCCAGGGTCGTGAAGGCGATTAAGGAGCAGTGCGAGAGGCTCATAGCATGCCACTGCTCGTACTACAACGACGCGAGGGCTGAGTACCTCAAGAGGCTCGTCAGCGTATTGCCGAGGGGGCTGACGAGGGTTTATCTGTGCAACAGTGGCGCCGAGGCCGTTGAAGCCGCCATAAAGATGGCTTGGAAGGCCACGGGCAAGAAGAAGATAGTGTCGATGATGAGGGGCTACCACGGCAAGACCTTGGGGGCCTTGACGCTCACGTGGGACCAAAAGTATAGGGAGGCCTTCGAGCCTCTCCCGGACTTCGTGAAGTTCGTGCCCTACGGCAATGTCGATAAGCTGAGGGAGGCGCTGAGTGACGACGTCGCTGCCGTGATAGTCGAGCCGATACAGGGCGAGGGAGGCGTCATAATACCTCCCGAGGGCTTCCTTGGCCAAGTGAGAGAGGAGTGCGATAAGAGAGGCGTCCTACTGATAGTCGACGAGGTTCAGACGGGCTTCGGCCGGACTGGCAGGCTGTGGGCCTGCGAGCACTGGGGCGTAGAGCCCGACGTCATGTGCATGGCCAAGGGCATCGCCGGCGGGCTACCGATGGGCGCCGTTGCTACTAGGGAGGACGTGGCGACGAAGATGAAGGTGGGCGAGCACACGTCGACTTTCGGAGGCAACCCCTTGGCATGCGCCGCAGCACTCGCGACGCTTGACGCGATTCTGCAGGACGGCCTACTTGAGAACTGCAGGACCACAGGCAGGTACATGCTTGACAGGATCAAGGAGCTCAAGGAGAGGTTTAAGGTTGTCAGGGACGCAAGGGGGATGGGAGTGATGCAGGCTCTAGAGCTCAGGGTCGACGTCAAAGAGCCGCTGCTCTCCTTGATAAACGAGGGGGTCTTGGCGACTTACTCAGGAAGGACCGTAATCAGGTTCCTGCCCCCTCTTTGCATAACTAAGGAAGAAGTGGACTTGGTGGTAAGCGCCCTGGAAAGAGTGCTGAGCAATGTCAAGCTTTGAAGTGGAGTTCCTAGTCGACCTGTTGAGGGTCTACAGCCCAACTGGCCAAGAAGACGAACTGGCTAAGGTCCTTTGCTCCAAGATGAGGGACTTGGGCTTCGAAGTCCACATAGACGCAGCCAACAACGTCGTAGGCGTTTTGAGGGGGAAGGGCCCCAAGATACTGCTCTGCGGCCACATGGACACGGTTCCAGGGTTCATCCCGGTCAAGGTGGAGGGTGGAGAGATATGGGGTAGGGGCGCTGTAGACGCAAAGGGTCCTCTAGCGGCACTAGTCTTGGCCGCGAAGAAGTATGTCAACACGAGCGGGGGAGGCCTTAACATAGTGGTTGCAGGGGTCGTGGAGGAAGAGGGATCCAATAAGGGTATGTACCATTTGATCGAGACGATGGAGGAGCCGGAGATAGCCATTTTCGGAGAGCCGAGCGGGGCCTCCTGCTTGGCCTTGGGGTACAAGGGCGGCGTGACGTTCGAGGTTGTCGTAGAGACCGAGGGGGGTCACTCGGCCAGCCCGTGGCTCTTCAAGAACTCCATAGAGGAGGCTCTAGCCCTCTGGAGCGAATTAAAGAGAGCTTTCAACGCATATGAAAGGGAGGATAGCAAATTCTACTCACTGACGTATTGCTTGACCTCCATGAGTGGGGGCGAAGCCTCAGCTCTCGTGCCCTCTCGCTGCTCCTTCAAGTTCAACGTCAGGATACCGCCCACGCTAAAGTGCCGAGAGATAGTAAGGGTGGTTAAGGAGGTCGTCGAGGTTTTCGCGAGGGGCAGAGGCATCAAAGCAAGTGTCAAGTGGGACGATTGCGTAGAGGCTTACGTGCTGAGCAGGACGAGCACCGTGGCGAGAGCCTTCAGTAGGGCCATATCCGAGGAGCTCGGAGCGAAGCCCTCTTTCACGTATAAGACGGGTACTAGCGACATGAACGTGGCGGCCTCTAAGTGGGGTCGGGCGGAGATGGCAGCCTACGGCCCCGGGGACTCGAGCCTAGACCACACGCCGTGGGAGAGAGTCAGCGTCGAGGAGTACCTGAAGTCCATAAACGTCCTCTCAAGGGCCTTGTGGTGGATCGAAAAGCTCAAGAGTAAAGCTTTTGTATCGCAAAGCTTCTCCTAGAGCTTAGGACTTTCGATTACGAAATTCGCACCAAAGGTGCAAGCGTTGTCGGAACTAGACGATATCGACAGCGCGATATTAGACATACTGGTCAAAGACGCCAGGACGCCGTACACTGCGATAGCTAGGAAAGTAGGCCTCTCCGAGGCTGGCGTGAGGAAGAGGATCGACAGGCTGGTCAAGATGGGGGTCATCAGGAGGTTTACGATCGAGGTCGGCAGGCCGGCCGTGGTCAAAGCGATAACTCTCATAACCGCAGAGACCTCAGCGGACACCTCGGAGGTCTCGCGCGCTGTGAGGAGCGTCAACGGCGTGGAGAAGGTCTACGAGGTCACAGGGGTCTACGACGTCGTCGCCGTAATATCGTCGTCGAACATCAGCGAGGTGAACAGGTGCATCGATGAGCTCAGGAGGGTGAAGGGCGTGAGGTCGACGAATACTATGATGGTCTTGAGGGAGTGGTGAGCTAAGGGAAATTTTATAAGCCTTGATGTGGAGGTAAGTCTCCACATGGTTATAACGGGGGTCGGTTTGGATGAAAGTCAAGTGCCCTGACTGTGATGGCGAGATTAACGTGCCCGACGACGCAATAGCTGGGGAGATCGTCAGCTGCCCGGACTGTGGTCAGGAGTACGAGGTCTACTTCGAGGGCGGCCAGCTCAAGTTGAAGCCAGCTGAGACCGTGAAGGAAGACTGGGGAGAGTAGCTTGGTAAGAGTGGTGATAACGTACGACAGGGTCAGGGCTGAAGAGAAGGCCTTGCAGAGAGCATGCAAAGACTTGGGAGTCGAGGCCCGCTTAGTCGACATAAAGGACGCCTTCATAGACATAACGAAGGGCGAGGTAAACCCTGAGGTATTGAAGGGCGACGTGGTCATCCAGAGGTGCGTCGGACACTACAGGAGCCTCTACCTGACGGCAATAATCGAGAGCACGGGGCTACCGATCATAAACCCCTTCCAGACCACGCTGGTATGCGGTGATAAGCTACTTACGACCCTAGCGCTGAGGAGGGCTGGAGTGCCGACGCCCAAGACGCTCATAGCCTTCACTCGCGAGGGCGCCCTGAAGGCCCTCGAGGAAGTGGGCTACCCAGCTATCCTAAAGCCAGTCGTGGGCAGTTGGGGTAGGCTCGTATCGCTGATCAAGGACGTCGAGACCGCTAAGGTCGTGATAGAGCATCGAGAGCTCATGTACCCGCTCTACCAAGTGTTCTACGTCCAAGAGTTCGTGAAGAAGCCCGGCAGGGACATTAGGTGCTTCGTCGTCGGCGACGAGGCGATAGCGGCGATATACCGTTATGCCGCTCCGGGCGAGTGGAGGTCGAACACGGCCCTCGGAGGTAAGGCCGTTAAGATGGAGATAAGCGACGAGCTCCGGGAGCTGAGCATAAAGGCTGCCAAAGCGGTGGGGGCGCACGTAGTCGGCGTCGACTGCTTGGAAAGTGAGAGGGGCCTCTTGGTCCACGAGCTCAACAGCGTTACGGAGTTTAGGAACGCCGCTCCCGCCACGGGTGTAGATATAGCCAAGAAGATGGTGGAGTACGCGATCTCGTTAGCAAAGAAGTGAAGGGTTTAGCCCTTCGCGACCGCTATCGGCCTAAGCCTAACGACCTTGGTCGCTATCCCCACCCTGTGGCTTACCTCGGCGACCCTGTCGACGTCCTTGTAGGCCCTGTCCCACTCCTCGGCCAGCACCCTTATGCTGGCCGCCCTGATGGCTATGCCCTTCTGCTCCAGCTCCTCCTTGACCTCGGAGCCCCTGACCTGCCTCAGGGCCTCCTCCCTCGACATCATCCTGCCAGCCCCGTGGGCTGTGGACCCGAATGTTATCTCCATGGCCTTGGGGTTTCCGACCAATATCCAAGAGCTGGTGCCCATGGAGCCCGGTATGAGCACGGGTTGTCCGACGGACCTGTACTTGGCGGGCACGTCGGGGTGGCCCGGCGGGAAGGCCCTCGTAGCCCCCTTCCTGTGTACGAAGACCCTCCTCTTGACCCCATCGACCACGTGCTCCTCGATCTTGCATATGTTGTGCGCCACGTCGTAGATGAGCTTTAACCCCAAGTTCTCCGGGTCTCGCTTAAACGTCTTCTTGAAGGCCTCTCTCACCCAGTGAGTTATCATCTGCCTGTTGCACCACGCAAAGTTGGCGGCAGCGGACATGGCGGCGAAGTACTCCTCCGCCTCTCTAGACGTCGTTGGCGCGCAGGCCAGCTCTCTGTCGGGGATCGATATCTTGTACTTCCGGACGGCCATTTCCATCACTCGGAGGTAGTCGCTACACACCTGATGGCCTAATCCCCTGCTACCCGTGTGTATCATTACGGTCACCTGGCCCTCCTCGCGGATCCCGAAGGCCCTCGCAACCTCGGGGTCGAATATCTTGTCGACGACCTGGACCTCTAGGAAGTGGTTTCCGCTACCCAGCGTGCCCAGCTGATCGAAGCCCCTGTCCTTGGCCCTAGAGGACACCTTGGAGGGGTCTGCGGCCTTCATGCGTCCCCCTTCCTCGCAGTACTCGGCGTCCTCCTCCCAGCCGTAACCGTGTCTTATCGCCCACTTGACCCCCTCGGCCAATACTTCGTCCAGCTCGCTTCTTGTCAATCTAACAGCTTTAGTCGTCGAGCCCAAGCCTGATGGCACTAGATTAAATATCGTGGTTATGAGGTCATCGATTACTGGCTTCACGTCTTTGTAAGTCAAATTAGTGACCAAGACCCTAACGCCGCAGTTGATGTCATAACCTATGCCCCCGGGGCTTATGACCCCTTCTTCTGCGTCCATGGCAGCCACGCCGCCTATGGGGAAGCCGTAACCTTGATGGCCGTCTGGCAGAGTTATAGACCACTTCTGTATTCCGGGCAAGTGCGCCACGTTCACCGCCTGCGCTATCGTCAGGTCCTCGAGCATCTTGCTCAGGAGGACCTTGTCGGCGAATATCCTGGCCGGCACTCTCATGCCCGGCTTGTAGTCTTTGGGGACCTCCCAAGTGTACTCGTCGAGTTGCCTTAATGGGATGCCCTTGGAAGACAAAGACGTCACCTCCGATGATATACCCAAGCCGTTTTGAGGTGGGCCGCTCCTAATACACAACGAGTTGCTTAACTAACTCTAGGCCTCTCACTTTTAAATTTCGCTTCGCTTGCACTTAACTACCTTACCCTCGATCCCACAGGAGCCTCGCCATCGACCGTCAACCAGACGGGCTTTCCGTTGACGTCGGCCGCCAGCAACATGCCCCTAGACTCGACCCCCATGATCTTCCTCGGCTTTATGTTGATGAGGACTACGAATCTCTTGCCCAAGAAGTAGCTGGGGTCGTAGTACTCCCCTCCGCCAGCAACCACGTCCCTCAGCTCGCCACCCACGTCGACCTTGAGCTTAATGAGCTTCTTAGAGCCCGGGATCCTCTCCGCCTCCACGACCCTTCCGACCCTCAAGTCCAGCATGTTGAAGAGTTCCATCGAGACCTCTTCGCTCATGCTATCACGCGCAAAGATGATGCGTGGCTACCCTTAAATCCTTTGCCTTTACTAACCTCTACGTCAAGGTTATCGGAGGTGTCGGGGAGTGGATAAGGTCGAGGTTAAGGAGAGGGAGGTACTCCTCTTACATCCTAGGAACACGGTCATAGTTACGTGCTGCACGCCAGAGGGGAGGCCGAATGCTATTACCATAGCTTGGTTCACGCCCCTATCGCTCAAGCCCCCTCTGGTGGCGATCTCGGTGGCTCCGAGGAGGTACTCCCACGATTTGATATCGAAGACTGGGGAGTTCGTGATAAACGTCCCGACCATGGATATGCTGAGGCAGGTGTGGATATGCGGGGTCAAGAGTGGCAGAGAAGTCGACAAGATAAAGGAGTGCGGCTTCACCTTGGAGCCCTCGCTGAAGGTGAGGCCCCCGTCGATCAAGGAGTGCGTGGCGAACCTCGAGTGCAAGGTCGTCAACAAGCTCACAGTCGGCGATCACACGTTGTTCATAGGCGAGGTGGTTGCGGCGAAGGTCGCGAAAGGGGTGTTCGATGGAGTCTTTGACGTGGTAAAGGTCAAGCACATCTTCCACATAGGCTACGACAAGTTCACGACGACGGCAAACGAGGTCAAGAAGGCTGGCCTCTAGCTCCTCGCCTTCCTTTCCTTGCAGTAGTCCCTCAGGACTTCATGACAACGCGAGCACCTCGGCGAGGAGCTCGTGCAGATAGCGCCTCCGAAGAGGTACGTCAGCGTCTGAATCCAGCCGCCAAACCCCTTGAACTTCTCCTCTATCTCTACCTTGAGGCAAGGCCCGAACCTATCTACACACTCGTCGCAGCACAGGTTCAAGCAAAGGGCTTTGCTTGGCATCCTCACCCCTTCTCCTATCCACCCGAGCCTTCTCGAGACCCTTCGAAGGTGGGTGTCACATGGGACGATCCACGGAGAGGGGGTAGCGAAGAGCAAGGTGGCATCAGCGACCTTGGGGCCCACTCCCCAGCATGACATCAGCGCTCTCCTTAAGTTCTCAGGTTCGTCCTTGCACACGTCCACCCTTAGCCTGACGTAATCGCGAAGAGTCCTGACCAAGTTCGCTAGCTGATAACTTGTCCCTACGGATTTGAGGTCCTCGAGCTCTACGCTTGCTATGATTGCAGGATCGCAACGCCAGCGATCCCAGAGCCCTTTGACCCACTTACGCACGAAGACTTCATACATCGTCCTCTTAGATAAAGTTACAGCGATAAATATGCAGTTAAAGTCGTGAGGAGCTATCGAAAGCCTGACCCCTGGGAAGAGCTCGGTCAGGGCCTTGACTTGCTCCTTAAGTTCGCCTCTCAACGTGGAAAGCCTTTGCGACGGCTTTTCGTCCCATAAGCCGAGCTCGTAAGTTAGAGCCCTCTTGGTCCCTTCATCGATCTCGCGAGCAACCCAAACCTCAACGAGGCCATCGACCTGCCTTACGGTCATAGACCCGGATAGGAGGCCTACTTGCTTATGCCAAGCGCTTTCACCAGCCCTAACATAGAGCGAGGAGACGAAAGAGGGCCTCAGGGTTAAATCTAAGTTGTAGTCCTGCTGATCCCCGACCTTAAACTTCAATACAAGTGATGGTCGGCGATGCCCCAGTTCTTGCATGGGCGATTCACTTCAATTTATTAACGCATTCTCCACTCGAAAACATTACCCTCAGTCCTTCACGTAAACTTATAAGCAAAGGACTCGCTCTCAGGAACGAGAGGCCCTTTAAAGCTTGAAGACCGGGCGTATCTCATGATAATTCCGCTTTGCGGCTAGTGTTTGGTAATGACGTTAAATGGAGGTAGGGCCTATCGCTGGCTTCGATGCCCTGAAGCTGTCACAAGCCGTCGAGAGGCTCGTGGTGAAGGGGCTCAGTAGAAAGTACTATCGAGTGGCAAGGGGCGGCAGGTGGTACGGCGGGATAGCGACTGCCGATTGCTGCGGATGTAACTTGAGGTGCGTGTTCTGCTGGAGCGGAGCTCCCAGGGACCACCCGGACAAGATAGGCAAGTTCTACACCCCCGAACAAGTTTACCAAGCGGTCAAGAATTGTGCCTTGAAGCGGGGCTATCGACAGGTAAGGATAAGCGGGAATGAGCCAACTGTAGGCAAGGAGCACTTGCTCAGGGTACTGGAGCTCGTCGAGAGCGACGGGCTATTCGCGTTCATACTTGAGACGAACGGAATACTCATCGGGAGCGATAAAAGTTACGCGCGCGAGCTCTCGAAGTTCACTTGCGTGCATGTCAGGGTCTCGATCAAGGGGACGAGCGAGGAGGAGTTCTCGTTATTAACAGGAGCAATGCCTGAGCAGTTCAACTTACAGCTCCAAGCTCTGAAGAACTTGTTGGACTACGGAGTCTCGTGCCACCCGGCCGTGATGTTATCGTTCAGCGGTAGGGATGGCTACGAGAGGATAACGCGCAGGCTCGCGGAGATAGACACCAAGTTGGCTAGGGAGGTTGAAGAAGAGTACGTCTTCATGTACCCTCACGTCGTCGAGAGGTTGAAGAGGAGCGGGATCTCGCCGAAGATAGCCTACGAGCCGAGCAGAATCCCGGAGGAGCTCATATGAAAAGGAGGAAAGGTTACCCGCACACTTCAGACGTCGCTGAGGCGATAATGGACGTACTCACCAACGAGGTTCACCTGAGACCGGACCAATTCTACGATAAAGTCAAGTCTAAGCTCGAGGACAAGGGGTTCAATACCTCCTACATGACCGTCAAGAGGGTTTGGAGAGTTTATGAAGAGATGGTGAGGAAGAGGAGGATATACGATGTACTCGGCGTCATTGAATATGATGTGAATGACCGTTACGACGAGCTAAGCTAACTTGAAGTGCCCTCTCTTGACCCCGCTCTTAGCACGCTCCTCGGCCGTGAGCTCGAAGAGTTTCCTTACAAGCTCTGCGTCGGCCTCGGTCTGCGGTACCCCCCTTCTCTCATACATCCTCTTCTGGGTCTCGATCGCTGATTCGAGTACTAGCTCGACGGGCTCGGCTCCAAGGCTCTTAGCCCATATCGTGAAGGGGGGTACGTCCTCATAGACAAAGCCGTGCACGTGAGAGAAGGGCCCTATCTTCTTGCCAGAGTAGATCTGCGTGCCTATGCTCGTCTTCACGTAATCACCTACGAAGCAACCCAGCTTCATGAGCCCCGTGTCAACCCTAGCGCCCCTAACAGTCACCTTCACTGTGCCGTAGGTGTTCTTCAGGTCGGAGACGTTTGTCCCGGCCCCTATGTTGACCCACTCGCCCACGTACGAGTGACCTATGAAGCCCAGGTGTTGCTTGTTCGTGTAGCCCGAGATTATAGTCTTCTCGAGCTCGCTCCCGACGCCGATCCTGCACACCTTGCCTATGTAACACTTAGACCTTACGTAAGCCCCCCTTATCGTGCAACCGTCGCCTATGTACGCTGGCCCCTCTATCTTAGTGTACCCCTCGATCTCGCAATCCCTGCCTATGTACACGGGACCCTTTGTCACGTCCACGACAACTGGCCCCTCGACTCGAACTTCGCCAGCCGTCCTCAGCATGCTCGGGT
>JAAOZJ010000074.1 GCA_011605835.1 Thermoproteota archaeon | reverse complement strand
TCTTGATCCCGACGCCATCTCAAAGACCTAAGTCATTAAATGAATAGACCTCCAGCGAAGCGGGCTTGTGAGTGATGCTCCCCACTCTTCCACCTATGAGCATTTTCACGCCCTTTGTCTCGGCTACTTCTACGAGCCTCTGAGTAACTACCCCATCAAAGACTACGTAGCTTACCGGATCTTGGGACGACTGCAAGTAATTCGCTAAGTCCTTTACGGGTATCCTTGTCAATAACTTCCAAGTCTCATCGTATACTAGGGCCTCCAAGGTGCCCACGAGCTTTTCAACCTCCTTCAATACTTCAGGCGGTATCTTGCTCTTGATGGGAGCGACTTGTGCCTCTGCTGTGGTATGGGGCTGAGGTGGGTGAGGGGGTTGGGGACCCTTTTCAAGCATAGCGAGGTACTCACTTATTGGAACCTTGTCCCTCAAGCACTTTGCTATCTCCTTTCCCGTCAGCTCCTCCACTTCCTTCCCCGGAGGCGCTCGAGCCACGTAATCTATGTCGGCCACCTGAAGCAATTGCCTCAAGACCAGCTCCCCGCCCCTGTCCCCGTCGACGAACGCTATCGCCGTTTTCTCCTTGCACAAGTTTATTATGGTCTTCGGGACTGAAGCCCCCTCTATTGCTATCACATTCCGGTAGTCGTGCCTCAATAAGTTGACGACATCTGCCCTGCCCTCAACGATTATTATCGTGTCGCTCTTGTCGATGTCAGGTCCCGCTGGTAGCTTTTCGGGGCCGTAGGTCACGAGCTGGGCCTCCCTGACGGTCTTTAAGATTTCTTCTGTTATCTCGCGCGTGTCTGGCATGGCCTCCTTCCACTTCATCAAGAGCTCCTTGGCCCTCTCCACAATCTTCTTCCTCTTCTCCTCCCTGACGTCCTCTATCTTGGTCACCGTGATCTTGGCGTCGTAGGGGCCGACCTTGTCGACGGTCTCTATGGCCGCGGCTATTAACGCGGTCTCGACCTTGTCTAAATTAGATGGTATCTCTACTTGCCCAAAGCATTTTCCGTTCTTCTCCTCCAAGGTCACCTGAACCCTGCCTATTCTACCTGCCTTTTGCAACTCCCTCAAGTCCAGCTTGTCACCAAGCAAGCCCTCCGTCTGCCCGAAGAGCGCGCCTATGACGTCCGACTTGTCCACTATCCCATTTATCTCTATCGTAGCGTAGACGACGTACTTAGCGGTAACGGCAATGCCACCCATCATGTACCACCAATGCTTTAGTCAGTTAGCTATCCGTAATCTTTCATAGGCTATGTAGCCAGCTAACTCAAAACTAGTGACAAGCCCCTTTATCTAGTTATCGTAGCGCGTCTCATGGCTTTGAGTAATTCCTCAGCCTCCTTATTTATCTGGAAGTAGCCTCTAACGGGCTCGAGTATCTTCGCCAAAGCCTTGGCCACCGCCCTTTTCAGGTCCTGCGGATGTAGCTCTCCCATGCTGTACAGCTGGACTAGCTCGTCGAAGCTCTCAATGTACAAGTCTCCTCCATGCTTCTCCTCTCGCTCCACGTACAGTTTGAAGCCTGGTCGAGCGAACAATATGTGCCTGCATATCTCTATGATCGGGTTCATGTCAATAACCTTCATGGGACAGTAAGCACCCTCGATTTTCTTCTCTATCTCTTCAGGAGAATCGTGGACGAAGATGCACGTCTCCGGTTTCGACTTGCTCATTTTCAAGTCGACTTCGTCCAAGCCTTCGCCGCTTATAGGGGGCCTCAGGCTTATCAACAAAGGGGTGTGTATAGCGACTGGCTTCTTCCATCCCTTCTTCTCCGCTATTTCCCTTGCAAGCATGTGGGCCTTGCGCTGATCGGTTCCTCCTAGACAGACGTCCAAGTCCATGTAGAAGATGTCGGCAACTTGCATACAGGGGTATATCAGCTTCGAGAAGTCCAATATGCTCTCGCTCTCCTTTCTACCCATTATTGTTATGGCCCTTCGAACTCTAGCTAACGAAAGGTTTTTGGCTATACTGATGACCAGCCTCCAATACTCAGAGTCATTTACCAGCTCCTCAGCTTTGACGTACTCTACGTCGCCCTTATCGATCTCGAGGGCCTTTAAGACTTGCTCGATGTACTTGGCGCATTTGTGTATCATTTCTAGATCTCCACCGAGCTTGTCGTTGATCCAGGCATGCCACGTGGCCTCTAGTACCTTCATCTTGATCCCGACGTCTAAGAGGTCTCTGACCTTCTGAGCCCAGATGAGCCAACCTATGTGAAAGAGCCCCGAGGGCTCGACGCCTATGTAGCCCTTAGCCCCTTCCTCTCTTAGAACTTCGACGAGTTCAGAGAGCATCACGACTTCTGACGTGTTTCTCGTCGCTATTCTAATCTTCTCCCCGACGTCCATAGTACCGACCTTTCCTGAGTAAAGCCGCGCCAGCTGTGACCGCGCATTGACCCACCCAATATCACAGTCTCGGGCCTGATGCCCCCTCCATGGGGACTCTCTATGCGCGGCGCTCAAGGCTGGCGCGGCTTAAAGTATGTAAGGCAAAAGCCCCTATAAAGGTTGAGCAGAGCCGCCGAGCCTGTGCCGCAGGTGGGTAAGGCGGGAGGTCATCCTTTAGGGCCTCCTTCACAAGTCCCCCCACCCCGTCGCTGCGGCAACCTACGACTCGGCGGCCACAATTTATTGCTCAAAAGAGATATTTAGCCCGTTCTCCACGCTCTGTATAACTTTGAGAGGCTTATCTCGAAGGCCGCCACGGGCGTCTGCAACCCAAATCTGAGAAGGACCTCTGGTCTGATTTCGCCAATGAGGCCGACCACTTCACCATTTACGAGCACTGAGGCGCAGCGTCCCTCTATCATCATGTTCTTGCTATCCTTCTTCACGATGAACTTCACATTTAAGATCCTCAGAAACGAGTATAGTACTGCTTGGACATCCTCGTATCCAGCCTTGTAGTCGGCATGTAGCGCTGCCATTCTTTTGTCGTGCAGACTTCTCTCGTCGAACGTCTCATCGACTATCACCACGTCACCGATCTCGAATATCTTTTGAGGGTACTCCATGTGGGTGTTCTCTGATAGGAAGTCCAGCAGGGGCGGGATCAGGCTCGTCCTTAGACAGGTATAGTCGGACGAAACAGGCTTGGCCACTCTGACCCTCTTCTCGTACACGCAAGCATCATCGAGCTTTTTATCGCTCGTAAACATGTAGTTCAACACTTCTTGGAAGCCATAGCCTATCATTAGCTCGCGGCATAGCCTGGAAAAGCTGACGAGCTCAAGCTCTCGCCCTCGCGTGGTTACTGAGGGGACATCGGGGATAATCCTGTTGTAGCCATAGCCTATGGCGAAGTCCTCAGCAACGTCGACGTCGTCCATCACGTCAACTCGATAAAACGGTACCGCAACGTCGAGATGCTCACCCCTCGCTATCGCGTCCAGTCGAGACTTCATTAAGCACCTGACTACTTCATCTAAGGGGACTTCTATCCCCGTCACTTCGATTAACCTGTTATAGCTAACGGTCATTAACCTGTGCTCGGTCTTGGGCTCTACTCTCTTGCTACTCTGACCCTCCCTCACTTCGAACCTAACTATCTGACCCCCTCTTTCAGCTAGGTTCGCTACCAAAATTGCTAGGGCGTCCTCCACGGCTTTGAGGTCGGTCCCTGTTACGTCGATGAATAGGTTCCTAGTCCTTGTGCTCACCTTGGTGTACTCCGAGTTTATTATTGGAGGCATCGAAAGTATGTTGCCATTGGCATCGATCAGGAGAGGGGCCAAGCCTTTATCCTTGATGATCCATCCGTATTCCATTCCCTTGGGGTGCCTCTCAATTATCTCTTTACCGTTCATCTCCCTGTCGCCCTCTAACGGCGTGAACTTAAACTCCTCGAAGCGCTTAGCCGTGTACACTATCGGAGTCCTTACCACATCGAAGTTGTGTAGACCTATAGCGAACTTCTTGCGATTCCTGCCGTGGGTCCTATGCAGGACTTCTTGGAGCTGTATTAACTGCCTCAGCCCCTCTTCCCCAAGAGGACAACCTAGGACTGCAGCGCACGCGACGAAGGGCCTGACCCCCCTAACAGATTTATCGACCTCGACTACGAAGCCCTCCTCAACCTCTCTCACCGGGTACTTAGGAGCTCCAAGCTCTACCTCGAGGAACCCCTTCAAGCTCCTCGCGATACCTTCGACAGAGAACATGTCTGCTCTGTCGGCGGTCACTTCGAGTGTTATCTCGTCGGGGCCTAAGGCCTTGACCTCAGCCTTAAGCATCTCTAGGGCTTCAGCAAGCTCCTCGTCGCTCAGGCTTCGCTTGCCCACAAGTTCGAGCAGGTCCCTCTTGCTGACACCTATAGTGGGCATTGAGACGTCACCGCCCTCGTTCTGAGGAACCTCAGGTCTCGAGAATAGAGCTCCCGTATATCCGATATACCGAGTAACGTCATCGCTAGCCTGTCTATCCCTATGCCCCACGCCGCGACGGGGTAGTCTATCCCAAGGCTTTCAAGAACCTCTGGCCTGAACATGCCAGCGCCTAGGCACTCTATCCAGCCGAGCTGGGGATGGTACACTGAGCCCTCGACACTCGGCTCTGTAAAGGGGAAGTAGCTGGGCCTGAACCTGACCTCTTCGAACCCCAGCCTTTGGGCAAAGTCCCGTAGCACTCCGAGGAGGGTCCTGAGGTTCACGCCCTTGTCGCCATAGATCCCGTCCACCTGTGTGAACTCTATGAAGTGTGTGGCGTCGATTATGTCGGGCCTGAAGACCTTTGATATGCAGAACATCTTCACAGGAGGCCTTGGCCTTTTAGCTAAGAACCTAGCCGATACGGCTGTCGTGTGGCTCCTGAGTATTAGTCTAGAGGCCCGCTCCTCACTCCAAGGATATCCCCACTTGGTCTCGTGAACCCTCTTGACGGCCTCCACCAGCTCGTTGTGCGGAAGGCGACCCATCGAAGGCTCAACTAGCACGAAGCAGTCATGTATCTCTCTAGCCGGGTGGTCTTGGGCTTGGAAGAGCACATCGAAGTTCCAGAACTCCAGCTCGACGTAGGGGCCCTCGGCCTCTACGAAGCCCATCTCCAAGAGTATCCTGCGAACTCTATCGAGAAACTCCGCATAAAAGTGCTTCCTAGCCGGATATACTCGAGGAGGCTCGGCCGAAACATCGTATGGTTTTAAGTAGACGCTTCTCCATTCCCCGCTTCTTATTAGGTCTGCCGTTAAAGCGCCTACGACCCTTATTTGCTGAACCCGGCTAAGGGCCTCAAGGCCGCTCTCCGTAATTGTCGCGAGCCTCCTCCTTTGTTGCACGATCGAGACCAGCCTTCGAGTCTTAAGCTCCGACAAGACCTCTTGGGGTAGGTCTTTCGTGCGGACTCTACCTCCACCCGCAAGACTCTTCAAGACCTCCTCTACAGAATCTTCGGCTGGGACCCCCCTTACTTCGATGACCCTCTCGCCACCTATCGCCACGACTTCTCCGAGGCCTTTCCTGCGCATCCAGCCCAGAGCTATCCTCAGCTCTTCATCGCTCATTCCGACGGCCTTTCTGACCTCTTGCAAAGTTGCTCGCCCTCCGAGGTCTAAAGCCCTCCTCGCGATCCTCCTCTCGGGAAGTCCCTCTTCGGCATACTTCCTGCCCTCATCAGTCAAAATTAGGTAGTCCTCGTCCTCCGCCGAGAGGCGCACTAAGCCCCTTTGGCTCAGCCCCTCTAGATAGGACATCACCGAGCTTAGGCTGAGCCCCGCGCGTTTAGCTAGCTCACTGACCTCTAAGGTCTTTTTGGCATCGCCAAGACACTTTAGCACCCTAATCTCTCCGTCGGAGAGCTCTAGCGCCATTTGCTCGGCACCACTCGGCTTCGGAAGATAGCGCTATAAGGAAGCTTTTAATTTTCGCTTTAGGGTTAATGGTTAGAAGGCCTTGGTGGTGAGCTTGAAGAAGTCCAGCGTCGGGATCATAGACCCATGGGGTTCGACGGAGATAGAGAGTTATGAGAGGTTGCTAGAGGAATTCGGGATTCAGCCACTAGAGGGAGTTGCCGACAAGTTGCCCCACAAGCCCTCATTCATTCGGAGAAAGATAATATTTGGCCACAGGGACTTCGAGCGCATAGTCGACGCGATAAACAACAAACAACCCTTTGCAGTCATGAGTGGGATAAAGCCCTCTGGTCCTCTGCACATAGGCCACATCCTCACCATCAGGGAGATGATATTTTTCCAGAAAATGGGGGGCACGGTCTTTTACTGCATAGCGGATATAGAGGCCTACGAGGACAACGGCATCCCGTTCGAAGAGAGCGAGCAGATCGCTGTGGACAACTTAGCCGATGCTCTCGCTCTAGGGCTCGACCCAGCGCGCGCCTACATATACAGGCAGTCTAAGGAGAACGACGTCAAAGACTTGGCGTTCATATTTGCGAGATCTGTAACACTCTCGACCATAGAGGCGATTTATGGAGCGCGACACATGGGCCTCTACATGTCGGCCTTAGTCCAAGCGGGCGACATCCTCCTCCCGCAACTGAAGCGCTTTGGAGGCCCCAAGCCCACTCTGGTCCCAGTAGGTATAGACCAAGACCCTCACATTAGGCTTTGCAGAGACTTAGCGCACAAGTTCAGGGAGAAGTACGGCTTCGTACTGCCCTCGGCCACTTATCACAAGATCATAAGGGGGTTGGATGGTAGCCCGAAGATGAGCAAGAGGAACCCGATGAGCTACTTCACCTTGACGGAGGACGTCGAAAGCATATCTTACAAGCTTAGGAACGCCTTCACCGGCGGGAGGCCGACGGCTAAAGAGCAGAAGGAGCTCGGAGGAGAGCCAGAGAGGTGCCCCATATTCGACCTGTACAAGTTCTTCTTCATAGAGGACGACGAGAAGCTGCTGGAGATATACATGAAGTGCAGGAACGGAGAGACGCTCTGCGGCGAGGACAAGGCTTTCGCCGTCGAGGTGGTGACCTCCTTTATAAAAGAACACCAGCGCAGAAAGCATTCCTTAATTGACAAGTCGAGGGCGATACTGGGCTTGGACTAAGCCCTCACTAGGGGCATGCCCTCGGCGTCAATTTCTCCCAGCCTTATTCTAGTTGAGGAGATGGGCCTACCGTCGTATGCCAGCACTAGTGGAACCACCACTACAACAAGCGGCTTGAGGCCTTTGCCGACCCTGATCTTGTTTATCATAATCGCCTTCTCGTAGGTCTCCTCGCTTACGACAAGGGCCTCTAGCCTCTCGTCATGGATTGCTGTGCCGTAAACGTCATTTATCACCACCATATCGTACTCAGCTAGCTCGTCTAACTTCTCCTCCTTAATCCACCTCTCGAGGCCCTCCCTCCTCTTAGTGAGGGGATCGATCCTAGCATCGCCCTTGCGCTGAGCCACCATCTCGTCGCTCGTGAGACCTATGACGACCTTTTGGCCTACTTTAAACGCGGTCCTCAAAAGCTCCTTGTGCCCTCGATGCAACTTGTCAAAAGTCCCGCCTACGGCCACAAGGGCGAAGGGCTTTTCCCTCACATCCTCGACCCTCTTTCCTATTACCCAAAGGGTTATTATTCTTTCCCTCTTCAAAGTCCTGTGGTGCACCTCCGCGTTGCTCACCGAAGAAGAGCTGAGGTGCTTGAGGAGGGCTGGCAGAGCGGCCTCCCAAGCTCTCAAGAGCGTGATCTACAAGGTCCACGAAGGGATGCCGTTGATAGAGATATGCGACCAGGTCGAGCGCCACATCAGGTCAATGGGCTGCGAGCCGGCTTTCCCCTGCAACATCTCGATTAACCACGTGGCAGCGCATTACACTTCATTCATAGGAGATATGTCGACGATACCTCCCAAAAGCTTGGTGAAGATAGACGTTGGAGCCCACGTCAATGGCTTCATAGCTGACGTCGCCTCGACGGTCGCGCTTTCGGAGGAGTGCGAGCCCCTCGTTCGCGCGGCCGAGAAAGCACTTGAGACGGCCATCAACTCCATAAGGCCGGGAGTCAAGATGTCAACTCTCGGCTCCCTTATAGAGACGACCATAAAGAGCCTAGGCTTCAAGCCCATTAGGAACCTGTCAGGCCATATGCTCAAGCAGTACACGTTGCACGGAGAGAAGAGCGTGCCGAACGTGGCGGTCGATAGTAAAGCATCTATGGAGGTCTACGAAGTCTACGCGGTAGAGCCCTTCGTCACCAACGGCCTCGGGGTGGTGACCGACTCTCCCGAGGTCTACATATTCCGATACCTGAGCCCGAAGAAGGCCAAGAAGACCGATAGAGAGGTCCTCGCGGCCATATGGCACCGATTCAAAGGTCTGCCCTTCTGCGACAGGTGGGTCAGCGACTTGATCCCGAACGACACACTTCCGAAGCTCTTGGAGCTCTCGCGCACGGGCTCCCTCTACGGCTATCGCGTGCTG
>JAAOZJ010000071.1 GCA_011605835.1 Thermoproteota archaeon | reverse complement strand
CCGGGCTTGAGTATTCTCCTCTGCACTCCTCGCAGAGGAAGTGGCCATTCACCTCTCTAAGGTCGTCGGACCACTCTCCACAGACCTCGCAGTACCCCGCCTGCACCTCCCTCACATAGCCCTCCTCGAGCTCCCTCTTAGACGCCAAGATTTCTATCAGCGCCGGAGCGACCTTCAACACGTCCCTCTCGGTGACGATTCCGACGAGCTTTCCTTTATCTAGGACCACGAGCCTCCTGATCCTGTTCCTGGCCATCACGCTCATAGCCGTTGTCAAGGGGGCTTGGGGCTCGATGGTTATCAGGGGGGTCGACATTATCTCCCTACAGGTGATCTCGTCGGCGTTGAGCCCCTTGGCCATGACCCTCGACACCAAGTCCCTCTCCGTGATGATCCCCACGGGTCTGCCTTGGGGATCCGCCACGATCACGCACCCTATGCCGTGCTTATCCATCAACATGGCCGCTTTTTTGGCGCTCTCGTTGACCCCGACGACGATTACCTCGCTCGTCATGACGTCCGAGACCTTGATTCTAGAGACCTCCACCTCCACTATGCCTCCTAACCGTTGAGAGCTTCCTAGAGGCCCTTAAAAAAGCATCGCTTTAAGCCCTCATACCTCCACCGGTCCCTCTCAAGGACTTCCTCTCCACAATTCTCGCAGCCCCTGGGGGCAGGACCCTCGCCACTTCGTCCATCGTGATGGCCCCCTCAAACCCCATGGCTCTCAAGTGCTCGTTAAAGATCTTGGCTATTCTCCTCGCTACGCGCCCCCTCTCCTCGTCTCCGGGGACCAGAGTCACGTGGGCCGCGGCCTTCCTCGCTATGGCCGATGGGGGGCCCGACACGACGAGAGCCTCTCCATCTCGCACCACGAGGCCTACGGCCAGCCTGAGCTCCACCCCTCTCAAGTAGTTCCTGCCGCCCCTGATCATGAACGAGCCCTTGGGCAAGTACTCGCCAGAGGGAGGCGTCTTGGAGACCTGCTCCCCGTAGACCCAGTACACGTCTATCGACGCGAACCCCTCCCTCCAAGCCTTGGAGTAGCAGGCGGCGAACTGGGCCGCCTCCTCTATGGTAGTCGAGGGCACGTCCTTGCCCTCACTCTTCACCACCACGGCCGCCGCCCCAACTACGTCTGCATGGAAGAACAGGTCCCTGTCCTCTAAGTACCTCCTCACCAAGGTCTCGTTCTGAGAAGCGTCTCTTCCTGCGACGACGAGGAACTCGTCGCTCGACCTGAACCAGAGGTACCTCTCGTACCAGTACTTGGGCTCTCTCCTCTTCCTTATCCTCCCCTCAACCTCCTTGGCCATCTCGACCTCCCTCTCCACCAAGCTCTCCAGCTTGGCCTCCAGGTCAGCGAGGGCCCTGCGGCTCGCCTCTAGTTTCCTCTTCAACTCCTTCAGCTCGTCGTATAAGCTCGACACGTTGGACATCAAGCTCTCGTGGGGTTTGAGGGAGAGCTCGAGGCCCTCGACCTCGACCTTGACCGTCCTGCCCCTCCCGTCCACTCCGACGACCTTAACTCCCTCTACGCGCGGTTCAGGGCTCGGCCGATCCTCCCCCCTAGCCCAAGCCTCTTTGAAGGCCTCGAGGAGCTCTTGGAAGCTCTCGGCGTTCTCCTTGACGAAGCTTATGGCCCTGCTCAGCCTCTTGATCTTGGCCTCGATCTCGGCTACACTCCTCTCGACCTCCTTTATCGTCGCCTCGATCCTCCTCCTCTCTTTCTCGACCTCCTCCTTGCCCCTCTGGAGGCTCTCCTTGAACTCCTCATAGAAGTAGTCCGCCACCGCGTCGTAGAAGCGGTCGTAGGCCCTCTTCTCGCAACCCGCGTAAATGGTGAAGTCTATGGGGACGACCGAGAAGGGCCTCCCGTCCACGTAGACTATGCTCGGCTTGAGGACGTCGAGGGACGCCAAGAGCTCCCTCGCCTTCTCCGCGATCCTCTCGACATCCTCCCTCGAGCCGACCTCGCTCTCGGGGTCCGTGGAGCACCTGGCCAGGACCTCATAGGCTACCTCGGGCGAGCCCACGAGCGCTAGAGCCGCGTAGAAGGCCTTCGGCTTGCGGTCCCTGAGGACCTCTAGGGCCCTACCCTCGTCAACGTCGAGGAGCGCGTTCGGGGGGAGCTGATATCTCGCCCCCCTCTTCAAGGCTCTGTCCTTGTACTCGACCTCTCTGTAGGCGCCCAAGACCGTCGAGTTCGAGTCGCAGACGACTAAGTTGCCCTCCCTCACGAGCTCGACCATGAGCTCGTGGGCGCCCCTCTCCCCCTCAGTCCTCATACTCACTATCCTGTCGAAGCCCACTTGCTCGAAGGACGTTATCCTCGCCCCCCTCATCAGCTTCCTCAGCAACATGCAGAAGGGCGGTGGTTGCGCTGGCTTCTCGAAGTCGTAGCTCGTCAAGCTGATCCATCGAGGAGGCTTGATGGCCAGGATCCTCGAGATCCCGTCGGCGCACCTTATCTTGAGCGTCAAGAGGCTCCCTATCATGTAGACGTTGACAATGGTCCCGCCCACTATCAGCTGGCCAACCTCTCTCGTCAAGGCCCTGAGGTCCAGCGCCGACAGGGAGCTCTTCGGCTTCAGCTTGGAGGACAAGGTCCACATCTCTGCTTGAAGCTTTTATTAGGAAGGGCTGGATTAAAAACTCGCGAGGCACATGAGGCCTGGCTCGAAGGTCTACGCGACGAGGATAGCCTTCGCGATAACGGCCGGAGTCTTGAGCGCAGTAATTAACCCGATGCTATTCACGTTGAGCTCTCACGTGCTAGCTCATGCAATGATAGCGTTTGTCGCCCCGATATTCATAGCCCTATTCCTTTACATCGCCTCATACCACTTCGCAAAATCGGTCATCAAGGTCTCGCCCACCTCCCTCAACGATCCTTCATACATGTACAAAGGAGGGATCTTTACTTATATAATCGTATGGATAGTCACGTGGTCCCTCGCGGCCACCATCTGCCACCCTTGACTACGATAGCGGGTAGGACTCCATGAGGACCTTGATACGCGACTGCAGGCTCTACCTCAATGGCAAGATCGTTGAAAACTGCCTCTTAGTCATAGACGCCCCCTTGATATCCGACTTCGGGGTGGACCACGGCCTTCAATTGGCATGCGACGTCGAGGTAAGCGCCAAGGGGAGGTTACTGCTCCCCGGGCTGGTAGACCCCCACGTCCACCTGAGGGACCAAGGGCTGTCATACAAGGAGGACTTCTGGACGGGGACTGCGAGCGCAGTCCTCGGCGGGGTCACCTCAGTAATAGACATGCCGAACAATCTTCCCCCGACGGCTACTCCGTCAGATTTGGCCGAGAGGATGGAGCTGGCAAAGGGCAGGATACTGGCAAACGTCGGCTTCGCGTGCAAGCCCTCGCCCGATCACTCCCTCAACTCAAAGCTTGCGGAGGGCGGAGCGATCGCTTTTAAGATGTTCGTCTACGAGCACATGGATCGCGGGAGGCTCGACCTGCCCCTCGTTGAGAGGGTCCTTGAGTCCCTCTCCAAGCTCGACAGGGTATTGATGTTGCACTGCAACGTCAAGACGAGCTTCTCGGAGGTCCTCGACCTCGTGAAAAGTAGGAGGGCTTTTAAGTTGTGCAGGGTCGAGAAGGGCCTAGCCGAGGAGATCTTGGCCATAGCGAGGAAGCACGGAGCGAGGGTCCACTTCTGCCACGTCACGTGCCCGAGGACCGTGGAGCTCATAAACGATTACAAGGGCTTTGTCAGGGCCACCTTAGAGGTGGCGGTTCACCACATCCTCCTCGACCACTCAATCTTGAACGGCCTAGGCCCCATGGCTCACGTAGACCCCCCTCTGAGGAGCAGGTCCACGGCCAGGCGCCTCTTCGATATGCTTAGGAGAGGCATGGTAGACTTCGTGGCAAGCGACCACGCCCCCCACGCCCTCTTCGAAAAAGAGGGCGAGGACCCCAAGCCCGGCCTTCCCAACCTGCAGCTGATGATGCCCTTGCTCATGACCCAGGTCAAGAGGGGCAGGCTCGACCTGAGCTTGGTGTTGGAAAGGGCCTCTGCTAGGCCGGCTAAGGTCTTTGGGCTGAGGAAGCGAGGCGCTATAGTGAAGGGGTACTACGCCGACCTAGTCGAGGTGGATCTCAAGAGGAGGCTGAAGGTGAGGAGCGATATCCTGGTGTCGAAGGCTAAGTATACGCCCTTCGAAGGCGCGACCCTTGTGGGCGTGCCCGTGAGGACCTACGTTAACGGCGTGTGCGTCAACGACGATTACACGATAGTGGGGAAAGGAGGAGAGGGGGTAGTGCTCATGCCTAGGTGAAGTCCATGCACTTCCAGAGACTGCTCCTGGACTGCATGTGTGGGAAGCTGGCTCGCTGGCTCCGCCTCTTAGGGTTCGACACCGATTACTACAAGGGCGTCGACGACGAGACGCTTCTCTTAGAGGCTGAGAGGACTGGTAGGGTGATAGTCACGAGGGACCAGGGCCTTTACAATAAAGCGGTCAAGAGGGGCTTGAAGTGCATACTGCTGACGTCGACGGACCACGTGGAGAACATGAGGAAGGTCCTCCGAGAGCTAAACGCTAAGATAGTAATCCCCCCGAGGGAGACTCGATGCCCCCTCTGCAACAGTCCGCTCAGGGAGGTTGACCCCAGTTCAGTGAGAGCCCTCCTGCCCTCAGAGGACTTGGCTAGGCGCTACGACAAGTTCTGGCTGTGTGAGAGGTGCGGGAAGGCCTACTGGATAGGCTCTCACTGGCGAAACATTAAGAAGACGCTGAGGGAATTAGAGGGTTGTGCGAAGGAGGGCTGAGCCTTGAGCTACGTGACTGACGAGGAAGGGGCTTTCTTGGTCAAGCTCGCTAGGAGGGCCGTGACCGAGTACTTCTCATCTAAGAGGGTTATGGATCCTCCACATGACACGCCGCCAAAGCTCTACGAGAAGAGAGGAGTCTTCGTGACCATAGAGACTCACCCAAATCGCGAGCTTAGGGGTTGCATCGGCTTCCCGGAACCAGTTTACCCCCTCGTCGAGGCGACAATAAGAGCAGCGCTCGCCTCGGCCTTCGAAGACCCCCGGTTCCCGCCCCTAGACAGGTCTGAGCTGAGCAGGGTAGTGTTCGAGGTCAGCGTCCTAACACCCCCTCAGTTGATCAAGGCCTCAAAGCCAATAGAGTACCCGTCTAAGATCAAGGTCGGGGTGGACGGCTTGATAGTGGAGAGGGGGCTCTTTAGAGGCCTGCTCTTACCTCAGGTGGCCGTCGAGTACGGCTGGGACGAGGAGGAGTTCTTGACGCAGTGCTGCTTGAAGGCTTTGCTACCACCCGACGCTTGGCTAAGTCCTAGCACGAAGGTCTACAAGTTCCAGGCTGAGGTCTTCGAGGAGGAGGCCCCTGAGGGCCCTATTAGGAGGAGGAAGCTAGGTTAGATCGCCGCAAACGCAGAACGACTCGTGTATGAGGTCGTATAGCCTGTCCAGCCCAATCCTCTTCAATGCCGAGATCACCACGACCCTGGAGGCGCGCTCGTACCTGAAGACGAGGTCCGTGAGCTCTAGGGCTAAGTCGGAGAGGACGTCGGTTCTCGAACTCAGCTTCTTCTTGACCTCGTCGGCCTTCAGGGCGAGCTCCGACAGGTTCACGACGTCTCCCTTGTTAATCACGGCCACGGTCGGTATCTCGAGCCTCAGCTCTATTATCAGCGATAGCAGCTTTATCACCAAGAGCTCGCTGGCGTCCCTTATGGTCTCGGCGTCCACTATGTAGACTGCCACGGCCCTTCTGACCCCCTTGATGGCGTTGCTAAGGGACGGGCCAAGCCCCCTGAAGACGAAGAGCTCCATCTGGCCCGGCGTGTCGACTAGGACGTAGTCCACGTCGTTTATTGCCATTCTCTTCACGATCTCCTCCATCCTCTCCTCCATAATCTTCGAGGCCACTATCATCGCGCCATTCGGCCCGAGGCCCATCTCCCTCATCAAGTCGCTGGCCTTCACAATCTCCCTCACGTCGAAGGCGGCCTCGTAGGGCAAGACCTCTACGCCCGGGTCTAGATTGACGCGTGAGACACGAAAGCCCACGTCCTCGAGCCAGTCGCCGAAGGTCTTGACGAGGGTCGTCTTCCCGCACCCCGCCGTCCCCACGAACACTATGAACACGGCACCTCCCCCGCTGAACCTCTCATGAGGGGGCTTAAAAGCCCGACACATTAGGGGCTGGCGGTGAAAGGCGTGGGTCGGATGTTGCGCAACGGGAAGGAGCGCAAGGCAGTCTCAGCCATGATCGCGACGTTGATGCTCATAGGGATAACCGTGGCGATAGGCTCCTTCATCTACTGGTACGCCGTGGGCTACGCTAAGTCGACCTCGAGGGTGGCCTCCATAGAGATAACGAAGGCCAAGATGACTCAGACGTCTAACGGCGTGAGTGTATTGGTGACCGTGAGGAACCAAGGGACTACGACTCTGGAGTTGCGTAATATCACGGTGAGGGATCCCTCTAACAATTTAATAGACCTGCTGAAGCAGAAAAACGCGACGATGACGCCTAATACTAAGGTCCTTGAACCTGGAGACTCGGTCACCGTCGTCTACTTTGGGAAGTTGGACGTCAAGGTCGGCGACGTCTGCCTCATAACAGTAGTGACGGACCGTGACGCGCAGGAGATAACGGTTCAGTGCACGCAGGCGACCTAGGAGGGCATGGACGTGCACTCATCCCCATACCCCACCTTTTTTCTAGCTAAGCGTCGAGGCGTTTCGGAGATAATCGCTACCTTGATGATCTTTGTGATCACGCTGGCTATCTCGGCTATACCCATAAGCCTCTTACTTCAAAGGGCTAGCACGTCCTCAAGCATAGCTCTTCAAGAGTCGGAGAGGGCAAAGCTTGAACAATTAACTGCGGTAAAGATTCTTGGCTCTCAGAAGGCGGGAAATGGGACGTGCGTCCTCTTGTACAACCCCTCCGACGTAACGGTAAATGTTGAAGTTGTATTCGTGAAAGGCAGGCCTCATTCAGTTAATGCAGTCTTGAGGCCGTTTGAGATTATTGAGGTTCTCCTAAACCCTGGGGTTCAAGAGGATGACCTCAACGACGTTTACCTCCTGACATCGGAGGGGTTTTTGATCCATGCCAAGGCGTAAGGCGTTGAGCCCGCTGATTGGCGTAATGATAATGGCCGTCCTAATATCGCTTTCGATCGCTCTCTTCACATCTCTCTTGTCTTCTTTCACGAATTACTCGAGCGTATTGCGCCAAGAGCTCGATCTGGCAAGCGAGCTCATGGCTGAGGAGAAGGTAGACATCGACGCTTCATTTAACGGAACCCACGTACTGATCTCTCTGACGAATAGGGCCTCGAGAGAAGTCGTTTTTCCGTACATAGTTTTCAAGCATGGAGACGAAGTCCGCGTAGAGAAGCTCGACTTAAGGGTTCGACCCTGTTCTTCGTCACCGCTTCGAGTCCCCGTATCCGTACCCCAAGGTTTTGCAAACCCCTCATTCAGCGTAACACTTGTGGCCAAGCGGGGCTCTATTTACACTTTCAACTTCGCTCTTCCTCAAGGCTTGACGAGCAACGCTAGCACGACCCCCTACGTGAAATTGCCCTACGACGACATGTGCTTGATAAATGACGTGGACGTCGCCGATCGCCTGAAGGGAATAGTCGTGGCGTCTTACCAAAATGGCGGCGTGCTAGCGATGGACGTAGACGATGGGTCGGTGCTCTGGTCGAAGGAATTTCCCTTCACGAAGGCGGAGAATGTCGCCTTCAGCGAGGCTTTGAATGCTACCGTGCTGTCCGTGTCGTCCGACGGTAACAACCCTAAGGCCTTGAGCATCATAGCTTTGAGGGACGGGAAGCTACTCTCCATAAACAACTTTTACTCCTACTACAGCTGCTCCCAAGCGAGCTACTACGTAGAGGAGCGCACTTATCAGCCAGCGATTGTCGGGAGGAACCAGCAGTTAATAGTAGTCCCCGAGAGCTACTTCTCGGCACAATATTATCCGTACTACGCTTGGACGATAGATATAACGATGTACGCAAACTTTGCAGGACCGCGATCTCCCTCGGTTGGAAAGGTGAAGCTCCAGAGGGCCGTAATAGGGATCGTCGACACCCAGACGTCCTTCCAATACTACCTAGCAAACCCGGACATCTTCCCCAAGTTCAAGGTGCTCGGCTACGCCCCGATAAATGAGAGCTTCGGCGTCTTGTTGGTCAGCGGAGCCCTTTACCAGAAGGCAGTGAGCATAAACGTTGAGCGTTGTAGCAACGTTAAAACCCTGATACTGCCGACCCTCCACGCGATAAGTAACGGCAGCGCGTCTTGGTACCTCTCCATAAACCCCTGCGACATCTCAGGCCTCAATACGTTGACCAACATCGGCAAGACCATAGTCGTGGCGTCAGGCCCGTACCTCCACGTGGTCAGCGCTCAAGGCAAGCTCTTGAGGCTCATCGATTACAGTCCTCAGAAAATAGTCCTCTTGAAACGCGATTACCTCTATAACAAGCTGATACTGGGGCTATCTAATGGCACGATGATAGTGCTTAACGAGGGCTTGAGCGAGGAGAAGCGCTTAGCGCTGAGCAAACCCTCTCAGATAGTCGACGCCGTGCTTATGCAGGGCCTTAGGCTTGTCGTGTTCAACGAGACCCATGCCCTCGACTTAGAAAACCCCACTTACGCCGTAAGGCTTCCCTCAAAGCCCTACAAAGCAGTCGCGCTCGACGCGTGGAGGGCGCTCGTGGCAACCCCCTCTGGGTTACTCCTTCTAAGGGTTTGAGGGGTGAGGGCTTTGACCGCCGTCCCCCTCTTAGACACACACGAACGCGCAGAGGCACGCTCGAGGATCAGAGGCGTAAAGCTCGACAGGGACTTTCAACAGCTTGACAGGTACTACCTGGCAGACGGCTTGGTGGAGGTGGTGATCGGCGTACACCAGGGCTTGGGCTACTACATAGTCAAAGAGCCCGAGCTGACGCCCGACGAGCTCAAGTTGTATAACAGCATCGTGGAGGAGCTGAGGTACAGAGCGAGACCGGATCAACAGCTACTCACGGACCCCCTCTCCTATCTTGAGAAAGCTCTGAGAGAGGCCATAGGGAATCTCGAGATCGCGAGCAAGGTCCACGCCTCCAAGCATAAGCTGTTCTATTATTTGAAGAGGGACATACTGGGCCTCGGCCCCTTGGAGCCGTTGATGAACGATCCAGACATAGAGGATATATCCGTGGAAGGCGTCGGCAGGCCTGCCAGGGTGTTCCACAGGCGCTTCAGCTTGTACGACTGGCTTCACACGAACATAGTCTTCGAGGACGAGGAGGAGCTCAATAATTACATAATAAGGCTGGCGCACATGGGCGGGAAGCACATAAACACCGCCCACCCGATAGCCGACGTAATGTTGCCGGGCAGGCACAGGGCGACGCTGACTTTCTCGAGGGAGGTGACCCCCCAGGGTCCCTCGCTGACGATAAGGAAGTTCAGGGAGAAGCCGTTGACTATATGCCACCTGATCAAGAGCGGCACGATATCCTCGCTCATGGCCACTTATTGGTGGCTCTTGCTCGAGAACAAGGCCTTCTTCATGATAATAGGACCCATGGCGAGCGGGAAGACGACTTTACTTAACAGCTTGGCAATGCTCCTGAAGCCTAATTGGAAGGTGGTTAGCATCGAGGACGTCGCCGAGCTTAACTTGGCCCACCCCGGTTGGAAGCCCTTGGTCTCGCGGCACACGTACCTGATGGGCGAGAACTTGACCGAGATAAGGCTCTTCGACCTCGTGAAGCTCTCATTTAGGGAGAGGGCGGACTTCATAATAGTCGGTGAAGTTAGGGGCGAGGAGGCCTACGCACTATTTCAAGCCGCAGCGAGTGGCCATGGTTGTGCATGCACGTTCCACAGCCCGAACTTCGAGGCCATGGTCAACAGGCTCACGTCCCCGCCACTCAACGTCGGCCCTAGTTACATCGACTTGATATCCAACGTCATCGTGATAAAGAGGATAACGAAGACGCCAAGACAAGCCGTTAGGAGGGTCACGGAAGTGGACGAAGTCATAAGTTATCGGGAGTACCAGAAGGTCTTCACATGGAACCCAACCGAGGACTCGTTCGAGCCCAACGACCCCTGTGAGCTCGTCGAGAAGAGCGTGCACCTCAAGCGCATAGCTGAGGCAACCGGGATTGGTGAGGAGGACGTCTTGAATGAGCTTCTAGAGAGGAAGAGCTTCCTCGAAAGCCTGGTCAAAAACAACATCTTGGACTTCGAAGAGGTGACCAACCACCTGAGAAGATTTTACTATAGGAGGTCTTCGGGTGAGAAGGAGCTCTAAGGCATTCATAGCCTTCTCCGCGGCCGTCTTGTCGACTGTCTTGGTCTCTCCTCCATTATCACTGACGCTATCGGCATTGCTGTTCTTCGCGGCGCTCTTTTACTCATATAGAGTAAAGAGGAAGGGCAGGAAGACTAGAGCGGCTGAGCACGAGCAACTGAAGATCGTTATAGAGCTTCCTAAGCCCCCTTGGAGCATAAAGAACGTCTTCAGGGTCGTGCTGAGGTCTGAACTCAAAGGACGAGTAGATGCGCGTAAGAACCTCCTAAGGGGGATGCCTCGAATTTGCCTATCCATGTCCATAGCCTTGGCGTCGATAGCAACCCTCTTTCTCACGGGCAATGTTGTGTGCCTCTTTCTAGCGCCCTTGTCGATAATCGTCCTCCTAGCGCCGATGCTACATGAAAAAGTGCTAACCACCATCAGGAAGCAGGAAGTCGAAAACGAGTTGCCCTTCTTCAGCCTCTTGGCCTCTGCTTTGTCGCATGCAGGTCACACACTTGTAAAAGCCTTTAGCGTAGCGGCTGAGGCAAGGATATTTCCAGCGATTAGCAGAGAAGCCCTTCACTTGAGGAAAGAGGCGCTCTTCACGGGCGGGGACAACATAACTGCCATGAGCTCTTACGCCCAGAGGAATCCCTCTAAACTCTTGTCCTCCCTGATCCTGGGTTACACCAGCCTCCTCAGAAGCGGCGGGGACGTCGTTAAGTACTTAGAAGAGAGGACTAAGGAGCTCCTCGCGCTCCTCAAGGAAAGGTGGAACAGCTTCGTCAACTACGTCAACATCATCGGCGAGGCCATGCTGGGGCTATTCTTAATAGCCCCCTTGATGCTCTCCATGACGATCTTAGTCTTCGCGAGCGAGGTAGACTTTGCCTTCTACGAACTCATAGTCTTCGGCCTAATACCTCTCCTGACGCTCTTGGCCATTTACCTAATACACGTGACGCGCCCGCAAGAGGGCTTCGAGTACGCGCCGGACAAGAGGGTCGTCCTCCTCTCTTTGGCGTTGGCTACCACCCTCGCATTCGTTTTGATCGATATCTTCAAGGTCCCCCCTCTCAGGGCATCCATCGTTAGTTTATCGTCAATCGCCTTGCCTTTGTCCGTGCACTATGAGAAGGAGAGGAGGAAAGTCCTCGAGGTTGAGAGGGAATTGCCGCGTTTTCTGAGATACTTGGGAGAGCACAAAAGACTCGGCTTCCCCCTTTTGACAGCTATCGAGAAGTCCTCTAACGAGAGGTACAACAAGCAATTCTCGTCGCTGATAAAGGGGGTGCTGGCGAAGACGAAGCTCGGCTTGTCCTTGTACCAATCGACACTGGCCCTCAGATTACGCTCCAAGCTTTGCAAAGCCGTTTTCTTCACCTTAGACCACTTGATAGCAACGGGAGGAGGCTCTCTGGCGACCTTTGAGCTCATGGCTTCCTACATAGACGAGTACAACGCGCATAGGTCGAGAATCAAGAGGTCCCTCTATCTGTATTCCGTATTGGGCTACGCTACGCCAATGATTCTTGCGATATGTTTATCGCTGACGCTCAGCATCGTGAAAGGCGTCGGTGAGCTCCCATCTGCCAGCGCAGTCAGCGGCTCCTTAGCCCTTATATCTACGATCTCCCTAAAGGGGTTGGACAGGGCACTATCCTACAGCGAGCTCATGATAGTTGCCTCGTCCATCTCCACGGGCTTGGTCCTCGGTAAGGCGATAGACGGAACGCTCTTCAGCACCAAGCACCTCTTGATATGTATTACAGTTGCCTTAATATCTCTCAACCTCTTCTTATAACTTGCAGGCACGGTGAAGTGGAGATGGAGTACTCTTTGTTGGCGGATTTTTATGAGAAGATAGAGTCCACGACGAAGAGGCTCGAGATGACGGACATTCTAGTAGCGCTTTTGAAGAAAACCCCTCCGAGTGTCATAGATAAAGTCGTTTATTTGACCCAAGGCAAGTTGTACCCGGACTACGTGGGCGTGGAGCTTGGCGTGGCAGAGAAGCTCGCCTTGAGGGCCCTCTCCTTAGCCACCGGTCTGTCGGTGGAGGAGCTGGAGGCGGAGCTGAAGAGGGCGGGTGACATAGGCGTCGCGGCCGAGCGCTCTCTCTCTAGGAGGAGAGTCAAGAGCCTCTTGGACTTCGTGGCTCAATCGCAAGTCGGGGCGAAGAAGCTGACGGTCGACGAGGTCTACAACACGCTCGACAAAGTCGCCAAAGCGACGGGCGAGGGCTCCCAGGACACGAAGATATCACTGATAGCGAGTTTGTTGAGGCATGCGACGCCGAAAGAGGCAAGGTACTTGATGAGGACCATAACTGGAAAACTGAGGCTTGGAATAGCCGACATGACCATATTAGACGCGCTTGCGATAGCCTTCTGCGGCGGGAAGGAGGCCCGTCCGCTCATTGAGAGAGCCTACAACCTCTCAAGCGACTTGGGCTACGTTGCAAGGGCGGTGGCCGAGAAGGGGCTCGAGGGAGCCAAACAGTTCAAGATAGCGATAGGAAGGCCCGTAAGGCCTATGTTGGCAGAGCGCTTGACCACGGCCGAGGAGATACTACAAAAGCTGGGCGGCAAGTGCGTAGCTGAGTACAAGTACGATGGCGAGAGAATACAGGCGCACAAATCGGGCGCCGACGTCATATTGTTCTCACGAAGGCTAGAGAACATAACCCACCACTACCCCGACGCCTGCGGCATCATAAGGAATCACGTAAAGGCCAACGAAGCGATAGTGGAAGCGGAGTGCGTGGCCATAGACCCCGATACGGGGGAGATGAGGCCCTTCCAAGAGCTCATGCACAGGAGGAGGAAGTACGGTATAGAGGAGGCAATGAAGGAATACCCCGTCTCGCTCTTCTTCTTCGACTGCCTCTACGTGGACGGGCAGGACCTCACGAACGCGCCCTACCCCAAGAGGAGGGAGGTGCTGGCGAAGATACTCGAGCCCGGCGAGAGGGCCATGCTGGCGACCTACAGGTTGATCGAGGACGTCGAAGAGCTGGAGCGCTTCTTCGAGGAGGCGATAAGCGAGGGTTGCGAGGGGCTCGTGTGCAAATCACTGGCGCCGGACTCCGTCTATCAGGCGGGCGCTAGGGGCTGGCTCTGGATAAAGTTCAAGAGGTCTTATCAGTCGAAGTTGGTTGAGCCGATTGACGTCACGGTCGTGGGCGCGTTCTGGGGCAAGGGGAAGCGGGCTGGCAAGTACGGGGCCCTGCTCTGTGCGGTCTACGATCCGGAGGCCGACGTCTTCAGGACGGTGTGCAAGGTGGGAAGCGGCTTCACTGACGAGGACCTCGAGAAGATGCCCGAGATGTTGCGCCCCTACGTCATAGAGCACAAGCACCCGCGGGTCGACTCTAGGATAAAGGCGGACGTATGGTTCGTGCCCAGCGTGGTGATAGAGATAATAGGCGACGAGATAACCCTAAGCCCCCTGCACACGGCTGGCCTAGGGACCATAAAGCCCGACGCAGGCTTGGCCATAAGGTTCCCGCGATTTACAGGCCGCTGGAGATCAGACAAGAGCCCCGAGGACAGCACGACTGTTAAAGAGCTCGTCGAGATGTACAAGATGCAGCTCAAGAAGATAGAGGTTTAAGAGCTGCGCTGAGCCATTTTCTCCAGCATCCTCTCGAAGGTCCATCTCACGGCGTTCTTGAGCTCCCTAATCCTCCTCTCGTCGACCACGTTCTTCACGAATATCTCCGTCAAGATATCCCCTTTGGTCTTCACTTCATAGTCCATTACCTCGCCCTCCTTCACCTCCCCCCTCTCAGCTGCCTCGCGGTCCTTCTTCCTCATCTCTTCGAGCACCTTCTCAACCAAGAACTGCCTGAACGGCGGGACGTTTACGTTAAGCTCTAAGTCTTGGGCTGGGACTATCCTCAAGTACCCCTCGCCTATGTACATCTTCCCCAGCAACTTGTTGCCCATCCTCGAGGACGCTAAGATCAAGGCCTCGGTTTCGAGGCCTCGAGGTTGGGGAACCAGAGGTGGAAGCGCCTGCGGCGCGACCTCCTTCGCTACCTCTAGGGCGGAGGCTGGCTTAAAGGAGGCCTTGGCAAGGGCCTCGTCGACAAGCTTTATGAGGAGCTTTAGGTTTTCGACCTCGACCGTCAGGGCCGAGAGCCTGTCCTCCAAATACTTCTTCAAGTCGGCCAAGCTTTTGACTAGGTCTTCCAAGCCCCTTCACTTCTCTACAGTAACGGGTCCTACATATCTCTACTGCTTAAAACTCCTCACCGCCTATCACAATCAAACGCTCCAAGGCCTGCCGAACAAGTTGTGGTGGACGACTTCCCTTAGGCTCCTCCTGTGAGGGGGCGAGGGCCTCTCTCCGGGCTGGCCTATAGTAATCAGCGCTAGGGGCCTCACGTTAGCTGGTAGCTTTAAGACTCTTCGGACCTCCTCCTCGTAGAACGCGCCGACCCAGCAGGTGCCTAGGCCTATTGAGTAAGATGCGAGTAGCATGTTCTGAGTGGCTGCTGCGCAATCTTGGATGGCGTACAACCTCCTGCCCCTCTCGCCGTAGATGGCCCCTGTCCTATCTACGTCGGCGCAGACGGCTATTATGGCCGAGGCCTCCGTCATCCACATCTGGTTAAGAGAGGCCCTAGCCAACTGCCTCATATTGTCTTTGTCGTCTACGACGACGAACTCCCAAGGCTGGAGATTTCCAGCGGAAGGCGCCCAAATGGCAGCCTCTAGCACGTACTTCAACTGCTCCGGGCTCAGCTTCGAAGGGATGTAGGACCTTATCGATCTCCTACCTCTTATGGCCTCATAAACCTCCAATTTACAGCACCTCTTCTACTTCATCTCATCTTATTTACTACGCTTATTAAAACTTAGCATAAATGAACGGACAGCATGATCGACGCCACGTCGCTGAAAGCCGTAGCTGACTACCTCAACCCCTTTTCCCTAACCCTATCGCTTGCCTTAGTACTGGCAGTAGCCCTCCACTTGAAGTTCTCGTTCAAGGACAAGATCTTGATAGGGAGGGTGTGGCGGCTCTTCCCCTTCTATGTGGACCTCAGGGAGGCGAAGCACATAGTGATATTTGGGATTACGGGGTCCGGGAAGACCAACACCGCCAAGCTGATAGTAAGCTCCTTCAGGGGCTCCAAGCTCATAATAGACTGGAACGGGGAGTACCTGATAGGCAGGGTCGCGAAACCCTCCAAGCTCTCGATAAGCCACCTGACGATGCTCGACTTCTGCGAAGCCCTCGCTGTGTCGCTCCAACTCACAGCCCCTCAGTACGCGATGTTGCTCGAAGTGGCCAAGGACTCGAGCAATTTGAGCGAGATAATAGAGAAGCTCCGAAAGTACCCAGCCGAGAGCGACACTAGAAGGGAGATAAAGAACGCGCTACTCAGGAGGCTCGAGCCCCTATCCTACGCCAACCTCTTCTCGGGCTCCTTGACGTTGGACGACGTCGATACCATAGACCTCTCCGGGCTGACCTTCGACGCCAAGAGGCTCGTGGCCAACGTGATCCTCAGGTTGATATACAACAATCCCACGAAGCAGTTGCTCGTCATAGAGGAGGCGCAGAACGTGCTGTTGCCGCGTCGCTTGGATCAGCCTCCGACTAGTTGCGAAATCATAATAGACGAGGTAAGGAAGCATGGAGTAAGGGTCTTGGCAATAGCGCAGATACCGTCGCTCGTCTCGACGACGTATCGAAATGCCGAGTACATAATCCTTCACAGGCTTAGTCTTACCGCGGAGGAGGCGAAGAACATGGGCCTGACCGAAGATGAGAGGCTGAAGATAGCGAAGTTGCCAAACGGTAGTTGCGTGGTCGTACATAGGGGGCAGAAGTTTACTGTCAGGGTTTTTAAGGCCAAGAGCCCGAGCACCGGGGCACTTAGCGAGAAAGCGCGAGCCGAAGCGCAGGAAAGGGAGGACCGAAGCCCTTCAGAGCCCAAGAGCGAGACGGCTCTCTTGCCTTACATTATTGAGGACCTTAAGGAAATAAGCGAGTGGCGCAAAGGCGTGACGAACAACGTCGACAGGCTAGCGAGGGAGGTGGACGAGCTCAAGCAACTGCTAAAGAACTTCGTTGACAAGTTCTCCTCTTTGAGCAACGTCGAGACGGCAACCCCCTCGGACATCAAGGCCCTCCGCGACAAGATCGAAAGCCTCGAGTATTCACTGAGCTTCGTGCGGGAGAGGGTCTCCGAGATCGAGGAAGCGCTTTACAAGAGCTCCAAAGGCGGAGAGTTGCACGGGAAATGCTCGAAAGCGAACTAAAGGCCCTATCACCTTACCCCTCCCTGAGACCAGGGCAGTTGAGGATAGCGAAGGCCGTGTACATGACCATAGGCCAAGGGCTTTGCACTATAATCGAAGCCCCTTGTGGGCTCGGCAAGACGATAGCCTCTTTGATGGGGATAGTCCTCTCCCTACGAAGTAACTTGATAAAGAGGGTTCTATGGCTCACGAGGACTAATGACGAGAGCGATAAAGTGATAGAAGAGGCGAAGCGCCTCAAAGACCGTGGAGGCTCTCTAAAAGGTCTCTCGCTCAGGGGCAAGTCCTCCTCGTGTCCTCTCCTCCGCGGCGTTAACGAGGAGCTATCCCACTTAGCGTGTCGCGCGCTGAGGGACGAATCGCTTTGCCCCTACTTACATCAAGAAAAGGTAGATAGCTGTGCCGATCGCCTGAGCTACGAGCAGGGTCTCGTAACGTCGGTTGAAGTTATCCAAGCCGCCATCAAGGAGAAGTGCTGTCCCGTCGCCGTGATGAAGAGATTGGCAAGGAACAGCAACATACTGGCCCTCACGTACCCCTACGTCTTCAACCCCTACGTCTATGGAGCTTATTTTAAGTCTCTACAAATGCGCGAGGCTGCGGCTATAATAGATGAGGCACACAACGTCGTGGAGTCAGCTGTGGAGTACGAGTCGAAAGTCCTTAGGCTCAGCACATTGTACAACACCATTGACGAGCTGTTGTTGAGGAGAGCTGAGCTCGCAAGTCCTCTCGAGGATTTAGTTAGTCTGTTCGAGAAGTTCGCGAACAGCGACCTCTCACAAGGGATCGACATCTCGCGAGAAGAAGTACTGAAGGTAGTGTCGAAGTTCTTCAAGGACCCTTACGAGTACTTGTTGAGGTTACGGGAAGTCGCCTTCGAAGTGATTAAAACGAGGGCTCTAAAGGGCCTCACGATAAGGTGTCCAACGTATTCGACCTACGCCTTCCTAGAAAAGGCGCTAAGAGTCGACCACGGCTATGTGATATGGCTTCACCTAGATACCGAAGGCGAGCCCTGCGTCGAGGTCAGGCCGCTGACCTACGACTTCAAACAAGTCGCCAGCAAGTTTCACGGCGTTGTGCTGATGTCCGGCACGCTTTCGCCTATAGGCGCTTTCATCAAGTTTCTAAACTTAGAGAGCGAGAACCCCAAGGTAATTAGGTACGTCAAGCCAAAGTACGGTCGCGTCACCTTCATAGTCGATCGATCGGTCTCGACATCACTCAAAGATAGGTCAGAGCACCTCTATAGGGCCATAGTCTACAAGCTGAAGGTCATTAGGGGCAGCGTGGAGGGAGGCCTCGGTGTCTTCGTGCCCTCGTACGGCATCCTGAGGGCCCTCGAAGCCACTGGCCTAAAAGAGCTCATGCGAGGCCTCACCCTCGTCGACGAGGGCAAGGGCCCGAGCATAGAGGTCTTCGAGCGCTTCAAGAATTACGTCGAAGGGGGCGTGGATGCGACGCTGGTCTCAGTGATCGGTGGGAGGCTTGCGGAGGGGATTGACATATCCAGCCGACTAATGCCGGTTGCGATAATAGTCGGGTTGCCCATGCCCGAGCCTACGCCCTACAACCTGAAGAGAGTCGAGAAGCTACGGAGTTTGGGGTTTAAGAGGCCTCACAGGGCCGTCTTTCTGGAACCGGCCATGAGAAAGGTGGTCCAAGCCGTGGGCAGGCTGATACGCGGTCCTCTCGACAGGGCGGTCGTGATACTAATGGACAGGAGATATAGCGAAGGCCTCGTCAGAAAATACATGCCGAAGTGGCTAGGCTACAAGCTGTACGCGCTCGATAATCCCTTATGTCTCCTTCAAGAGGCGCTGCCTTCTCTTAAGGCTGAAGTATATGAAGAGAAGCACCACGACGAAGATGACGCTTAAAATCAACGGTACCTCTATTGGTAACGGCACCCTAGCGGACAGGGCTTCCAGCTCTTCGATGCAAATGACCTTAATCCTTCCCTCTCTCATTGCCTCCTCCCACGCCCTTGCCTCCTCGACGTACTTTAAGGACGTGTAGTTTGCGTAGAGTATCGGATTGGCTATGAAGTAGGCCGACGAAGTTATCTTGGGCTCCAGCCCTCCGGGGCTCTTTATGTAACAGAGACCGCTCGAAACCTTCTCGATTACGGCACCGCTAAAGTATGT
>JAAOZJ010000107.1 GCA_011605835.1 Thermoproteota archaeon | reverse complement strand
CCTCCAGTAAATTCACGAGCTCCGAGGCCGACATAGCTTAAGCGTGGCCTTCGTCCTTTGAATGGGTATGACGCCATCATGCACACCAAGTAATGAGTACGCGCATTGAACGTCGTAGCGGGCCATTCTCTTTGATGATCCCGACGGGCCCGAGGCTCTCTACAACCGCTTCGCCCCTTAATAACTAGCGTTAGCTCAGCAAGCCCGTCCTTTTAAACACAAACACTTTGAGGGGGTCCATGGCTAATGTGAAGGCCGCTGAGTAGACTAACGAGAAGAGGGCCACGCCTATGGGGACGGGCTCTATTATGACGTCCAAAGCCCCTAGTGCGAGGAAGGCTGCAGTCACGCCGATTATTGACGCCGTGAGCTCTCTTCCCGGCCTACTGCTCCAGAACCACTTCCTTTCCCTGAGCATTAGCACCCTGAACTGGCTTGTGAAGACCAAGGTGAGCAATATAAACGTCTGCATCTTCCCTTCACTGAGGTTGAAGACGTGAAGCCCTATGTAGATGGCTATGAGAGCTTCTATCAGCAGGGCTACCCCTATACTCAAGGAGGACGTCACGAGGTTCTTCACATTCCACTTCCTTGGGCTAAGCGAGGGTTCTGCGTTGTCTGTTGAGAGGGACATGGTTGCGAAGTCGTTGGCGAACACGAGGAGCGCCATGTCCATTAAGGTCAGAACGTCGTAGCGGAGCCACATGAGCCCAAGGGCTAGGAGGAATGTGAATTGAACCACCTTCGCAACCTTGTTGAGTATCCAAGTGAGGGCCCTCTGATACACCCTTCTGCTGACGTCTATAACGTCGACTATGCCCTTCAGCCCAGGGGTTAGGAGGACTACGCCCGCGGAGCTCTTCGCGACGTCGGTGGCGTTGCTCACAGCTATGCCGAGCTCGGCTTGTCGGAGCGCTGGGGCGTCGTTCACTCCATCCCCGGTCATGCCGACCATGTGCCTTTTTCTCTGTAGCGCCTTGACCACGGTGTACTTGTCCTCTGGGTACACCTCGGCGATGAAATCGACTTCCTCGACGACGTCAGAGAGCTTCTCCCTTATATGCGAAAGTGAGTACCCGTTCTCACCTATCCCCACTTTTAGTGCGACCTCCTTAGCTATCGGGAGGCTGTCCCCCGTTAGCATCATCGGCTTCACGAAGAGACCCTTCAGCTTCCTTATGAGCTCCGCCGAGTCGGGTCTCGGGGGATCTGAGAAAGCAATAATCCCTGCTACGCTCATCTCTCCGCCTTCCTCGCCGTACGCGACGAGCAAGGTCCTCAGCCCTCTTTCGGCGAGCTTCTCTAAGGTTTGCTCTAGGTCTCGAGGGGCCCTCGCGCACAAGTTGATTATCACTTGGGGGGCCCCTTTGGCTACCCTGATTTTCTTCCCACCAAGTTCAACAAGTCCCTCAGCCCTCTTAGTCGAGGGATCAAAGGGCGTGAAGGATATCTGCTTCCCCCTTCTCGCAACTCCAAGCTCTTTAGCCTTCCTCAATATCGCGCCATCTATGGGATCCTGCGTGTCCTCGGCAGAGGCGTAGAGGGCTAATTCAATAAGCCCCCTCTCATCATGTGAGCCTAGGGGGACTACATCGCTGACCTCCAGGGACCCCATGGTGATTGTCCCCGTCTTATCCAAGCAGAGCACGTCCACTGAGGCGGCGTCCTCGACGGCGTCCAACCTCGAAACCAAGACCCCTTTCTGCGCCAGCTCTCTTGCTCCAGCCGCTTGCATGATCGTCATGACGGCGGGGAGGGCTACGGGCACGCATCCCATTAATATGGCCACGTCGAATGTCAAGATGGAGATGAGTTCGTTCTTTAACCCGGTCAGGTAAATGTAAATTGTCGCTACTATCATTACTGCCACCCCTATGTACATGGAGTACTTCGTGATCGACAGCATGACTTCTTGTTGATGTGATTTCGGCCTCGCTACTCTGACAAGTTCCACGGTCCTTCCAAAGTACGTGCTCCTGCCCGTGTTCACCACGAGACACCTAGCCCTGCCTCTCCTAATGACCGAGCCTGCGAAGAGGACTCCGCCAAGGGCTACGTCGACAGGGAGGCTCTCACCAGTTAGGATTGATTGATCGACCGAGACCTCCCCCTCCACGACCTTGCAGTCCGCAGGGACAATGTCACCAAGCTCGACCACGATGACGTCGCCTGGGACCACGAGGCCTGCCTCTATGGTCTTGAGGCCTCCACCTCTCAAAACCTTGGCCCTCGGGGCTAGCCTGGACTTCAGCATTTTCAGGACCTTGGTGCTGGACTCTTGATGCAAGAACCCGACCAAGGCGTTGATCACGAGGAGGGAGGCGATTATGATGGCCTCAAGGACGTGCCCGATGATGAGGGAGAGCAACACTGCTACCTCTAAAAGCCAAGGCATGGGCCCCCAGAACCTCTTCAAGAACCCCAGCACAGGGCTCTCTTCCTTCTCTTCAATGATGTTGGGCCCGTAAATGCTCAGCCTCTTCCTAGCCTCTTCCTCGCTCAATCCATTAGGCCCAGAGCTCAGTAACTTGAAGGCTTCGTCAAGTGAAATTCTCTCAAAATCCTTAGTGCTTAAGCCTTTGTTGCTCAACTTTACCAACTCTTACACGCGAACATTTTTTGGCCACAAACTTGCACGCCGCACATGGTAATAAGCGTTAGGAAGAGCTTTATGATTATCAAAGGGCTTACCTAAATCACGTGTCATCGAGGAAGCTCATCACTAATGCGTACTTGATAAAGCCCGTCTTTCAAAGACGATAAGCCCACGCCAAGCAGCAAGCCATGAAAGCTTAAGCCTTAATCTTAACCTCGCAGTTAATAAACGTAGAAGAGGTGACGGTCGAGTGCAGACGAGCTTTGAAATACCCGTCCCGACTTCGGCGTTGATAGTGGTCGTGGTGATAGGCGTGGTCGTAGCCTTGGTCTTGGCGATACTCGTGTTGCCAATCTACTTGCTGAAGATAACGCTCTCCAGCGAGGAGGTAACTGTCAGCGCGCCCCCTATGTACGGCTTTTCAGCCAAGCGAGGTGAGGTCGAGGAGGTGTTCGTCGCAGACCTGAGCTCGAGGAGCGACCTTAGGCCGACTTGGAGGACGTGGGGGACGGGGTTGCCGGGCTACTCCTTGGGCTGGTTCAAGCTGAGCAACGGCGCAAAGGCCTTCTGCGCGATATCGAGCGACAAGGCCGTCGTCTTCAAGCTGAAGAGCGGCGCGTACCTCATAGTCACGCCGGGCGACGTAGAAGGCTTCGTGTCGACGCTTGAGAGGCTTGGGTGGAGCTGCTCGCGATAACTCCCACTTTTCAATGATGATAGCTTCAATTCAAATAGCGCTAGCTACTTCGTCACAAGATTCTTAGGTCCAGAGGGCTTACATTCTCGGGGCCCGTTTACGTTGAAGGTTTGCGTTAAAGTCGTCTTTCCAGTTTTACTAGCCGCGATCCTCTGCCTCGCTCGGCCAGTGCTCGCCGATAGGGGAATGATCCCTGTTAAGCCGGAAGTCTCCGTCTTCGAGCCCGGCCAGAAGGCCATAGTGGCCTGGAACGGCACGTCCGAGATACTCATCCTCTCTACCGACGTGACCTCGAGCGCCGAGTCACTTGTCCTGGAGATGCTCCCGCTCCCCTCGATGCCGCGCGTTGCTGTCGCGAGCTTCGAGTCCTTCGAGGAGCTCCAGAGGCTGATATGGGCTAAGGGGGTGGAGCTGTATAGAGCTGGCGAGGCAGGTTCCGCGGAGGCGGGCAAGGGAGTGGAAGTCGTCTTTCACGAGAAGATAGGTGCGCACGACATCACGGTCGTCGAGGCCTCGAGGGCCGACGAGTTCGCAGAGTGGGTGTGTGGCTTCCTCGCGAGGAACGGAGTTGAGGGAGACGTCTCCCTCGAGAAGTACGAGCCTGTCTTGGCGCACTACTTCGGGCGCGGCTTCCGCTACTTCGTTCTAGACCTCGTCTCCGTCGGGCCCGACGTGAGAAGTGTAGAGCCCATTTTTT
>JAAOZJ010000133.1 GCA_011605835.1 Thermoproteota archaeon | reverse complement strand
TCAAGCCCGCGAAGTCCAGCTTGACCTTCTTCAATTAAACCCCTCCAATTCTTACGCTAGCGACTTCGAGAATCGTGAGCCCTATGATTCCCAAGCTCCTCGAAGAATTTAAGCCTAACACCCTGTCGCGATTAAGGAGGTCCCTGTCTCGCTTACTCCAAGAAAGACGACCTTTTAACGTCTAGGAAGGATGCTTGAAGAGTTACAACCAAAAGCCTAGCCCTTTAGGGCGAGGAGGTCAGTAGCTTTTAGAACAACCCTTAGCACGATATGCGACAGGAAGTCAGGTGCCATTTCGTAAGAAGTCTTCGCGAACGTGGTCCTTTCTCGAACTCTAACATAGGTGCTATCATTTAACGAAGTGCCTGCGACGAAAACCCTATGAGGCGGTACCTCCGTAAGAAGGCTGAGAAACAGCCTCAAGGTCACCTGTGAAAGATCGGTCGTGAGAGTGGTGGCGTCCCAAAGAGTAGAAGGGTTCGACGTCGGCAGAGCGCTGCCGAGCGCTGAGGAGGTCTTGACCTCGCCAGCCGAAGAGCTTCTTGAGCGCTTGGGCACCTCCACGACGGGCCTCACATCCAAGGAGGCTGAAGAGCGCCTCAAACTGTTCGGCTACAACGAGCTCGTGGAGAGGAAAAGGAGGACGGCGGTCGTCGAATTCCTCTCTCACTTCAAGAGCCCCTTGGTAGTGATCTTAATCGTAGCGGGGTTGATTTCGGGCCTTCTAGGAGAGGTCAAGGACAGCATCATAGTGCTCGTGATAGTGATGTTCAGCGTCTCCCTAGACTTTTACCAAGAGCATAAGGCGGAGAGGGCCGCTGAAATGCTCAAGCAGAGAGTGGCGACGACCACCACGGTCTTGAGAGATGGGATTAAGCGGGAAGTCAGGATCGCCGAGCTCGTCCCGGGCGACATAGTGTACTTGTCGGCAGGAGACATAGTGCCCGCGGACTGCAGAGTCGTAATGGCTAAAGACCTCTTCGTAGACCAATCCGCGTTGACTGGCGAGTCCTTCCCAGTCGAGAAGACGGCCCAGCCGTTGAAGTCCTTCGACCCCTCGATAATGGAGTGGAACAACTATCTCTTCATGGGCACCTCCGTCGTGAGCGGAAGTGCCGTCGCCGTTGTCGTGAGGACTGGGAGCATGACGGAGTACGGGAAGATAGCTAAGAGGCTTGTGGAGAGGAGAGCCGAGACGGAGTTTGAAAGAGGGATCAAGAGCTTCAGCTACATGATTATGCAGGTGACCTTATTTCTGGTCCTAGCGGTGTTCTTCATCAACGCCCTCTACATGCGAGGCGTGCTCGACTCCCTCCTCTTCGCCGTGGCCTTGGCGGTCGGCTTGACGCCGGAGCTCCTGCCCATGATAATTTCGATAAGCCTCTCCAAAGGGGCTCTATCTATGGCTAAGAAGGGCGTTATAGTGAAGCGCTTGGCGGCCATACAGAACCTCGGGAGCATGGACGTCTTGTGCACTGACAAGACTGGGACCTTGACCGAGAACAGGGTAAAGCTAGTACTTTACTTGGACGTCAACGGCAACGAAAGCGAGAGGGTCCTCATTTATTCGTACATAAACAGCTATTACCAGACGGGGCTGAAGAACCCGCTCGACGAGGCCGTGTTGAGGTCCAAGGAGGTGGACGTAAGGGACTTTAAGAAGGTGGACGAAGTCCCGTTCGACTCCGTTCGCAAGCGCTTATCCATAGTCGTCGAGCACAACGGTCAACGGCTCATGATAACGAAGGGGGCTCCCGAGGAGGTCTTGAGGATATGTTCACTCTACGAAGTCGGGGGCGTGATAGCTGAGATGACCGATGAAGTGCGCAGGCATGTAGAGCGAGAATACCTCAGGCTCAGTGCCGAGGGCTACAGGGTCCTAGCCGTGGCCTACAAGCGTCTAAAAGAGGACAGGCCCGTCTACACGCCAAATGACGAGAGGGATATGGTCTTCTTGGGCTTATTGGCCTTCCTAGACCCTCCAAAGGAATCGGCGAGAGAGGCTCTACAGTTGCTCAAGAGAGCCAACGTGGAGCTGAAAATACTCACGGGGGACAACGAGCTGGTGACGAGGAGGATTTGCGAGCAATTGGGCTTCGACATAAAGGGAGTGGTTTCCGGTAGCGAGATAGACAAAATGGACGACGAGGCCCTCGCAAGGGTCGTCGAGGAGGTTAACGTGTTTTGCAGGCTCACCCCGGCCCAGAAGAACAGGGTAATAAGCGCTCTAAAGAACAACGGGCACGTGGTCGGCTTTTTGGGGGACGGGATAAACGACGCGCCTTCGCTGAAGAACGCGGACGTCGGCATCTCGGTGGACAACGCGGTCGACGTCGCGAAAGAGGCCGCCGACATAATCCTCCTCCAAAACGACTTGAAGGTGCTCCACGATGGCGTCCTGGAGGGGAGGAAGACCTTCGGCAACACCATGAAGTACATGATGATGGGCGTGAGCTCGAACTTCGGCAACATGTTCAGCGTGGCTGGAGCATCGCTTTTCCTACCGTTCCTCCCCATGCTACCAATTCAGATACTGCTCAACAACCTCCTCTACGATTTCTCTCAGTCGACAATATCCACAGACGAGGTCGACCAAGAGTACATAGAGAAGCCCAAGCGCTTGGACGTGAGCTTCATTAAGCGCTTCATGGTGTTCTTAGGCCCGACCAGCTCCATCTTCGACTTCCTGACGTTCTTCATAATGCTCTTTATCTTCAAGGCCTCGGAACCCCTCTTCCAAACCGCTTGGTTTATGGAGTCCTTGGCCTCGCAGGTTCTCGTGGTATTCGTCATCAGGACGAGGATATCGCCTTTCTGGAGGAGCAAGCCGAGCAAGCTCTTGTTGTCGAGCAGCCTGGCAATAATAGCCTTTGCCTTGGCGGTTCCGTACACGCCCTTAGGAGCGGTTTTCAGTTTCGAGAGGCCACCAGCGACCTTTTATGTGGCTCTAGCCGCGATCCTCGGCGCTTATTTGGCGCTCGCCGAAGCCGTCAAAGCTTGGTTCTACAAGAGGTATGGCCATCTCCTCGAGCAGGTCCTCGTCCCTCCGAAGAAGGTCGGGGTATACTTCACCGAGACCACGAGGCTCGTCCAAAGCATCGTAGCCGTCATCTGCCTGCGGGCGGAGGACCAGATAACCTTCGACTCCCTCTTAGAAGACCTGGAGCGCGTTGTCGAGCGATCACTCGATTACGAGCAGGTAAGTCGAGCAATCCAGCACCTGAGGCGCACGGGCCTCGTAAGCTTTGACTGGCGCCAAAGAGCAATCAGAAGAGAAAGGTCGTTGAAGGAGTACGTGGTGAGGCAACTAATGGCCAGTGAGCTATGGCCGAGGACAGCTCATATTTGGCTCAAGGCCAGCAGAGTCGTTCAGGAGAGGCACGGGAAAGTGAACTCAGAGTACTTGAGAATTTTGCTTCAAAAAGTCGGCGCGAGTTGAGTCTAGCCTTAACAAAATTTATCGATAAACAAAAGGTGTATCTCTACTAGTGAATTAAGATGAGCTTTCGTGTCCGCGCTCTCCCAAATGATAAGGCCTAGGTATCTTGATTCAATGAGAGTCGTGGGGTTCGGTGATGGTATCTCTCTACGAGCTCCTCGGCGTCCTTCTGACCTCCTTCGTCTTAAACCTCATTCCCTTCGCTGGCCCTTCGAACCTCTTAATAGCCGCTAATGTTGCACTACTCGTCAACGCCGACCCATGGACTGTGGGGCTCCTTGTCGCGCTGGGCTCGGCCTCAGCGAAGTCGCTACACTACGTGGTCGCCTTTTTCGCTAGGAGGTTCGTGAGCGAGAGGCGAAGGGAGTTCCTAGACGAGGTGATGCGAAGGGTCGGGCGCTGGGCCTTCGTCGCCCTCTACGTCGCGGCGGCCACGCCGATACCCGACGAACCGGTGGTGATACCCCTCGGGCTCCTGAGGTACAGCCCAGCGAAGTTCTACTTGGCCTACTTCTTGGGGAAGCTTTCGATAACGATACCGGGGGCGTATGTAGGGGGCGCACTGAAGGAGCGCTTCGAGCCGTTGATAGGCCGAGAAGCCATGACCATAGCCTCGATAGTCATGACGATAGTTATTACGATAATATTACTGAAGGTCGACGTGAACCGCGTTGTACAGAGTATTAAAAGGAGGTGGCGAGCTATCTTGGATGGACGCCATGATCACGGTGGGCTAACGCCGTGAGCTTCCTTCCGCAAACTTTGTAGGCAAAGGTCTCTCCGTTACTCATCCCTCTCTCGTGTACTGAGCACAGACTTTGCCTGATAAGCCGTTGTCCACAGCGAAGGAGTCGGTATCACTCGGTCATGTCTGCGCGCAATGCATGTCATCGTTGGCGATACCGCTTGAAGGAAGGTTTAAGAAGTTTTGAGTTGAGCAAAGGGCAAGAACTTTCTTCGCTCAGGGGTGCAGGCCGTGAAGCCCAATAACGTCGTGAAGTGCTTGATAGCCTTCGACACGAGCATAGTGGCCGCGGGCGCGTTAATAGCTCCAGTTTTCGCGATATTCGTGGTCAACAACATAGTCGGGGGGAGCGCTGCTGTAGTCGGCTTTGCCACGTCCATCTACATGGTCTCCTTCTCCATAGCTAGGCTGACCTCAGCTTACTACGTCGATAAAAAGCTGAGCGAGAAGGAGAGAGTGGCCCTCTCGGTTGTCGGCACCTTGGTGGTTGGCACAAGCTTCTTGCTTTACGTCGTGGCCTCGCGTCCGTGGCACGTCTACGCTCTCCAAGCGTTGAACGGCATCGGGACCGCCCTTCGCTACTCGCCGATCATGAGCCTCTTCACTCGCTACATAGACAAGGGGCGCGAGTCCTTCGAGTGGGGACTCTATGCTGTCTCGACGAGCTTGGGACAGGCGTTCGCGGCATCCGTAGGCGGGGCGCTGGTCGACGAGCTAGGCTTCGAGGCGGTCTTCGCGATCACCGGGGGCGCAATCATGGTCAGCTCCCTCACCTCGCTCGCCCTCTATAGAGAGATCAAGAGGGCGACGCTCGCGTCGCAAGTGCTATGAGAATTTCAACGATGCAATCCATGTTCGTGAATTGACGGGGATTTTTAAGCAAAAATCCTTGGCCTCTTCGACGCTGTCAACGCGCGGGCTTCGACACTTAACAGGGACGTTGCATGGTGACACCTGGCGTGCAAAGTTGTAATGAGGCGCTTTAAAATCTGTGAATCGACTTCAAAGCCCCTCGCTCGCCTGCTGACAATGCTCTAGCGCATGGGTATTACGCACCTACTTCGTCGCCCCCCTTGCAAAGTTAACCTACCTCCTCACCGCGCGAGCCCTTGTGTGGTGGCTAAGCTTCGCGCTCCACGACATGGCGTTCGGGCTATTGTCGGTCTTCCTGCCCCTCTACGTGCTGTCCATAGGCGGCTCCCTGCTCGACGTGGGCCTCCTCACCTCGCTCTCCATACTGGCGTCGGTGCCAGCCGACCTCTTCTGGGGCCGCGTGAGCGACAGGGTTAGGCGCTACAAGCCCTTCATAGCATTCTCCTTCATCTCCTTGGCCGTGGTACTCTACGCCATCTCGTTCGTGAGGGACATGAAGTTACTGATAGCCCTCTATGCCTTGGCGGGCGTCTTGCACTCCGCACATGAGTCCCCCAAGAACGCCCTCCTGGCCGAGGCGTACCCCCGCGAGGCGTGGGGGAGGGGCTTCGCAGTGCAACGCCTTTTCGCGGACACTGGCTGGATGCTCGGCCTAGTGCTCGGCTTCTTCGCATCACAGTACAACTTGGGCCCTCCCCAAACTTTGATGCTGTGTAGCGGCCTGCACGTAGCGGCATTCTTATGCGCCCTCGTGTTCGTCAACGACCCCGCCTTAGTTATCGAGAGGAAGTTGCTAGCGATCGAGAGGTCTCTTGAGAGGGCGTGCACGTGGTTGAGGGTCTTTGAGAGGGCGTTTAACGGAGGGAGGGTCGAGGTGGGCTCGGCTATGAGTGAGTTGAGGGTTCTCTGTCTCGGCATGGTCTTGTTCCTCTTGGCGGGTAGCATGTTCTTCACCCCCCTCCCGGTCTTCCTCTCTCAAGCGCTGGGTCTCTCCCAAAGCACGATATTCGTCCTCTACGTCCTTAACACCTTCGGTAGCTTGCTCGGGTACCTTCTCATAGTGAGAGGCTCGGTCGATCAAATCGAGGGACGAGCCGTGAGAGGCTCAGCGCTTTGCAGGAGCATCTTGGCGATTGCGCTGGCTCTGGCCATAACTACATCGTCACTTGATGTCATCGCGATGACCATAATCCTCGTATTGATGGGATTTACCTACGCCGTGTTCTTCGTGTGTTCACTGATCCTCTCGATGGAGCTCGTCCCAGAGGGCAAGTCGGGGCTCTTCGCCGCACTAGTGAACTTGAGTAGCGCCTGCGGCGCCCTTCTAGGACCCCTCGTGGCCGAGAAGGCTGGCTTTGTCAACATGTTCTTGATCTGCGGCCTGACCTTTTTGACGACCTATGTCGTACTCGGACGGCTCAAAAAAGATTAGCGTAAAGGCGATGGCGCTTGGTCTACGGTCGAAGATCGTAAAAAGACCATAAGTCGTTGCGGTTCTAAACGGTTTACGGTTTATCGAAGTAGATGCTAAACGATTACAAGCACGCGTTTCTCACATCTACTTCACAAAGCTTACTAGTTGATGATTGTCAGCGCGTTTTCTCCACTAACGACGTCTTCGCATAGCTTTAACCAAATCGTAGACAGTCTAGTGGAGATTGCACTTCGCTGCGGCTCGCTAGCATCCACATCGTACGTCGTGGGGCGCGAGTCGAGGACAACGCCACGGGCCTCTCAGAGTGGATTAAGGGGCTTGGGATTACGTAGATCCAGAGACTGAGGGGTTGCTTCGTAGTTAATGTTTTAGGAGTTAGGTTTACAAGCTCTAACTCTGTTTATTGTCGCTAGCGCTGATGAGGGACGATGTCCCGATAAATCAGGCAACTCTCAATGGGTGCGTGCCGTTCGCCTCGATGCCCCGTTGACCCCGCTCTAGAGGTAGCACTGCTACTTATGAGGGAGTAGCGAAGGTGGAAGTCCCTAGATGCAACGAGTAAACATGAACTGATGAGAATGAGCATTTAGAGACAAACGGCAATTCCTCACACGTTATTCAGGAGAGAGCGGAGGATTGTCTTGGAATCGAAAGGTCGTAATACCCATCTTTAAGGGTGTGCTGTGACGCCCTGTACATCAGGACAAAGCGAGGAAGGGATGGCTGTGAGCTTCGAGGAGCTCTTCCTACTCTTTTTGCTGATGATCTTCTTGATAGCCGGCTTTTTGTCCTCGCTCAAGAAGCCCTGAGGCCTTCCTTAAGAGGGGAGAGCGTGAGCGAGGGAGAGCGTAAGGTCTTGAGCGAGGTCTACAAAGGCCTCAAAGAACTCGTAGAGGCGCGGGCCGAAGCATTGCGTGGCGTAGTGAGCGTTGCCGAGGACTCGAGGAGGGTCAGAGCTCTCTTAATGAAGAAGTACAGCAAAGGCGGCCTGCTCGTGAAGCTTGGAGTGGCATGCTTGGTGTTCCCCGAGCCCATAGGCTTCTCGGACGTCATAGGAGGGGTGTTGATAGCCCTAGGACGCGGTCTCGAGAGGAGGAGCTCGCACCTCGAAGACCTCACGGAGGCGATTCGAGAGCTTAAGTCCATGCGATTATCCGTTTGAGCGTGGAGTTTTGGCACGACGAGTTATGTGATTACCCCCTCCATATGGTCACATGGGGGGCGTGACGTTTGAGCTGAGCCTCACGCAACATCCAGTTCAAGAGCTGTCGAGGGGGGATGTTCACGGCGCGCGCCCTCGCCAGTGCCATGCCGTGCTCTCTAAGGGCTTCGTACAGGGCCGAGAGCTCCCTCTTCACGGAGCTCTCGGACAAGCCCAGCTCCTTCAGCACCTCGTCCACGGTCATGTTCCAATGAGTCACCAAGGTGCAGTCCCCGTCTACCTCCAATTGAAAGTCGCCAGTCGATGGGTCCGAGCCACTCCTCCACCAGAACGGCCACACCCTGCAGATCAGGGGTCTACTCTCTCCGAGGGTGCAGCCCTTACCGGGTACTAGGGCCACGCACGAGCCGTTCACGAACTTCGTCTGGAGGCGGTAGTGCCTTCCGCCCCAAGGGTAGTATATCTGGGCCATATCAGGGTCCGAGAGGTGGTGGAGGTACATGGCTGGGACCTCGCCGACCTCCACGACATCCAGCACCTCGCCCTCCGAACGAGTCCTTAACATAGTCCTAAGGTCCTCGAGCAAGACGAAGGGGCGGCAGCGGCTACAGCAACCCAAGCCCAACGACGCGCAACGCAGGCAGACGTCATGGGTGGCGAACCTCAAATTGGATATGCTCGGCACCTCCTCGAGGCCGTTGAAGACGAGTAGAGCGAAGTGATATCGCCCTTAAACTTTTTCGCGGCTTCTCATAAGCTCAGTTTAAAAGCAACGCGGCGTAGGTGGGGCTTCGAGCGAGGCGCGAGGCCTTGACCATCAAAGTCGGCATCCTGTTCAACGTCCCCGTTGGCCCCAAGAGGGGGAGGGATGTAGACTACTTGGCCGAAGCCGACGTGCTGGACCAGGTAAGAGCTGTCGAGGACGCCGTCATCAAGCTTGGCTTCCGCTGCGAGCTCTTCCCGCTGAGGGACGACTTGGAGGAGGTCGTCAGGTCCCTGAAGGCTCGTAGGCCTGACG
>JAAOZJ010000091.1 GCA_011605835.1 Thermoproteota archaeon | reverse complement strand
CACGGCGAGGTTAAGATCCTCAGGCCGTTGAAGTAGCGGGTCATGCGAAACCTCCTTCATCACGACTCAGGACAAGGACTCCTAATCATCCCCACAATAATAGTGTCGAGCCCTGAAATAAAGTATCGTCGCCTTCCCGTACGCTGTCTAGCCTCAATACGAAAGGTATATCGTCATTCGAGTTTTTGGTTTAATTGTCTACCTCAGGTGGCCCAAGTTGCCGGCCAACCTGCCAGCCGAGGCCAAGGCGAAGTGGCTGAAGGTCCTTGAGGCTAAAGACCCTCAGGAGAAGCTGAAAGCCCTTCAGGAGTTCCTGTCAGCCGTTCCACAGCACAAGGGCACTGAGAAGCTCCGCGCTCAAGTGAGGGCGAAGATAGCTGCCCTTCGGAGGGAGATAGAGGAGAGGAAGTCTAAGAGGGCCGGGGGAGGCCTAAAGATATTTCCTGAGAAGGAAGGCGATGCCCAAGTGGTCTTAGTAAGCGTGACAGGGGCTGGCAGAAGTAGCTTGCTATGGAAGCTGACGAACGCTAGGCCCGAGATAGCCTCTAGGCCATTCACTACTACGAGGCCCGTCCCAGGAATGTACGTGTGTGATGGAGTGATGTACCAATTGATCGAGGCCCCTCCGATCACTAAAGGAGCCGCCGAGGGTGAAGCATGGGGACCGATAATAATGACGCTGGTACGCAATGCCGATGGCATCATAGTGCTTCTCGATGCCTCCAAGGACTTGCTGGGACAATTTAACCTAATAGTTGAAGAGCTCGAAGAGGCTGGGATAACTCTAAAGAAGCCTCAAGCCAAGATAGAGATAGCACGCGGGACCATTGGAGGGATCCAAGTAGTAGTCAACGGCAAGCTCGTGGACTGCACCATCGACGACGTCAAGAAGCTACTCGTGAGCTACAAAATGTTCAACTGTAGGGTCCTGATAAATGGCGAGGCGTCTCTGGACGATATCGAAGAGGCCATATTGGGAGGGAAGGTGTACAAGCCAGCAATAGTAATCGTCAACAAGATAGACTTGTTACGGGACAAGTCGGTTCTTGACGAACTGAGGAAGGTGTGTGATCACATTCCAATAATAGAGGTCTCGTGCGTGACTGGCGAGGGCTTGAACGAGATAGGGAGGGCGCTTTTCGAGAGATTAGAGCTCATGAGGGTCTACACAAAAGAGCCTTGGGAGGAGAAGCCAGCGCCAAGACCCTTGGTACTGAAGAAGGGCGCCACAGTTCAGGACGTAGCCGAGAAGATACACAGCAGGCTAGCTAAGAACCTAAAGTATGCTAGAGTCTGGGGGCCTTCGGTCAAGCACCCCGGAGAGAAGGTCGGTCGTGACCACGTCTTAGCCGACGGAGACATCGTTGAGCTCAGGGACTAATCTTACCTAAGAGCCTCTGCTATCGCGAATCTGGGCCTTACGCTGACCACTCTGACTCGAAGCCTCTCTCCGGGCTTAGCACCCGGGACGAGTACAACGAAACCCCTTATCCTCGCAACTCCCTCGCCCCTTTGATTCACGCTCTCGATAATTACTTGATGCACCTCGTTTTCCTTTATTGGAGGGCTCTTGGACTCACCCCTCTTACCTCTCTTCGTCAAGCCAGCTAAACCTCCGCCTGAAGCCCGAAGTGCAAGTCGCTCTCTTGAGGGACTTTTAAGAGCCCTTTATATTTAAAGCGTTCCGGTCCAACTTTTCTGTGAGTTATCTATTTCTTCGAGGTGCATTAAAGCGTCCAGCAAGGAGTGCGAGGTCATGAGGCTCCACAGCCCGAGGTGGAAGACGCACAAGGTGAGCGATGTCTTCCGGCTACCTGAGGGCTCTGAAACCAGGTTGGCTGGCTGGGTGCACACAGTTAGGGACTTGGGAGGCATAGTCTTCTTATTGCTCAGGGACTCGAGTGGGCTTGTGCAAGTAGTTGCCTCTAAGTCAGAACTTGATGAAGAACTCTTTAACGCATTAAGAGGTGTGAAGCCAGAAACCGTTGTTTCAATCGGAGGCTTAGTCAAGAAATCACCAAAGGCGCCTGGAGGCGTTGAGGTGAGGGCACGCACCATCGATATACTCAATAAGGCCGCCGTGCCCCCGCACCTGGAGCCCGCCAGCAGGAGCAAGCTGTCTCTCGACGAGAGGCTCGACAACAGGGTCGTCGACCTGAGGAAGCCCCGCAACGTGGCCATATTTAAGTTCCAATCCGTCCTCTTAAAGTACATGAGAGAGTACTTGAACGAGAATGGCTTCGTAGAGGTCTTCACTCCAAAGCTCATAGCCACTGCCACCGAAGGAGGGGCGGCCCTGTTCCCGATAGCCTACTTCGACATGGAGGCCTTCTTGGCCCAGAGCCCGCAATTGTACAAGGAGCAACTCTCCTCGGTTTTCGAGAGGGTCTACGAGATAGGCCCTCTCTTTAGGGCTGAGGAGTCGCAGACGGACAGGCACGTCTCCGAATACGTGGGGGTCGACGTCGAGGTCGCCTTCGCCACGTATGAGGAGGTCATGGAGCTCCTCGAGGAGCTCCTCATTTACAGTACGTCGAGGGCATCCCAGGAGCTCGAGGAGGAGCTGAGGAGAGCAGAGCTGGATTGCCTCAAACTCGAGAAGCCCTTCCCCAGGATAACCTACGACGAGGCCCTCTCGATATTGGCCGAGAAGGGCGTTGAGGTGAGGTGGGGCGAGGACCTGTCGACGGAGGCTGAGCGGAAGTTGGGCGAGGCGTTCAAGGGGCCCTACTTTATAACCGACTGGCCCACTAGAACCAAGCCCTTCTACATAATGCCGAAGCCCGAAAACCCCGAGGTTAGCTTCTCCTTCGACCTGATGATAGGGAGGATAGAGATAGCGTCCGGAGGACAACGCATTCACGATAAGGACCTTTTAATGTCGCGTTTAAAGAGCTCGGGACTTGAACCTGAGTCCTTCAAGCACCATCTGAAGTGCTTCGAGTGGGGCATGCCCCCTCACTCGGGCTGGGGCTTGGGCTTGGCCCGCTTGGTGATGGCCTTGCTTGGGCTGAGCGATATACGGGAGGCGATATTATATCCGAGAGACCGATGGAGGCTCGTCCCCTAATCGCGCTCAGGTTTATTTATAAAGTTCCTGCGATAAAGTTCTAAGCGCTTCACCGTCATTAGCGGCTGAGCGAGGAGGTCATCGCATTGAAGGGCTTCACGCAGCTCTCGGTGTCGGACTGGTTTTACAGGAACAGGTACATAGCTGGCTTCAGCAACCCAGCGCGATCCCTCTACCAAGCAGTCCGAGAGCTCGTCGAGAACAGCTTGGACGCCTGCGAAGCCGCCGGGACGTTGCCGCACATAACCGTCGACTTGAAGCTAGAGAGCGGGCGAAAGAGCCCCAAGGTCTACAAACTGACGGTGTCCGACAACGGGACCGGCATACCTCCGGAGTACGTACCTCAGGCTTTCTGCACGGTACTCTTCGGGAACAAGTTCGTCCTAAAGCAACATCGAGGCCTGTTCGGGCTCGGGGCAAAGATGGCGGTCCTATACTCCCAGATAACCACGTACAAGCCTATCGAAGTGACCACTTGCTACGACGGCCAGAACGAGCATAGTTTCCTTTTGCAGATGGACCTGAAGAGCAACAAGCCGATAGTCCTCTCAACGAAGACGAGGAAGCTCAGAAAGCCTAGGACCGGGACTACGGTCACGTTGCACCTCGTGGGGGACTACGATCGCAAGCTGGGCTCAAAGACCACCGGCGAGCTGATAGTCGAGTACCTGCGGCTGTCCGCTGTCGCGAACCCCCACGCCACGATAATCTTCTCAGACCCCAACAACGTGGTCTATAAGTTCGAAAGGTCAAGCCCCAACGTCCCTCGACCGCCTAAGGAGGCGGCACCGCACCCGCACGGCATCGACGCCGAGATGCTCAAGAGGATGATAGAGAGCAGTAGGAACACGAGCCTCCAAACCTTCTTGTCGAAGAGCTTTGACAGGGTCGGCCCTAAGAAAGCCCTCGACTTCTTGAAGTGGGCCGGCTTTGACCCTGACAAAGACGTCAAGGAGCTGACCAACGACGAGATAGTCAAGCTCGCCAATGCCCTCAAGGCCT
>JAAOZJ010000123.1 GCA_011605835.1 Thermoproteota archaeon | reverse complement strand
CTGTCGTGGTAATCGGTCCCACGGCTCTCGTCCACCAGCTTCGTTATCGGGTAGAGAGAATTTATCGCATCGCATCCAGTGCACCTGTAGTTACACGTCGCGAGCCTGAGGCTCAGTTCCCTTTGGTAGTTGTACCTCTTCACGAGGCTCTCCGGACTCTTCATCACGGCGTTGAGCACGTTCACCTCTTCGCCGACGAGGTCGGAGTGCACGGCGTAGCTGGGGGCTAGGTCGTAGGTCTTCGCTATCGCGTTGATCGTGAGCCTCACGTTCAGGTGCTCGAACCACCTATTCTCGTCGAGTTTCCTCCCTGCCGCGTAGATGATTCTCCTGTAGCCCCTCAACCTCTCGAAGTAGCCTCCCCTCCTATCATCCAGATTACGACCTCCGACACTCATAGTGCTTTGAAGTATAAAAGGATGAGGGTCTTAAATGGAGAATCACGGTGAGTGCACCAACGTCTAGCGCGACAACTTGAGCGCCCTCATTAATGTATAATAGGGCTTTAAGGGTCTATCTCTACGGCTGTCGCACAAGGTGCTCATACTTGGGCTTCAGGATCTCGAAGGACGTCGAGGTAGCGGGCGACCTGCCTGGGCTTGTGCTGAAGGACAGAGGCGCCCTCGTAGTCGCCGACCTCCACATAGGGTACGAGCAAGCCCTGCAGAAGCAGGGCATTTACATACCTCGATCGACTTACGCCAAGATGAGGCGGGCGATCAACGACATGATCGAGAGAGCGAGGCCAGAGAAGGTAGTGATACTCGGCGACGTGAAGCACGAGTTCGGGGTGCCCTCGAGCCAAGAGTGGGTCGAGGTCAAGGACTTGCTGAAGTGGCTCTCAGACATGGGCCTCAAGGTGCACGTGGTGAGGGGCAACCACGACAACTACATAATAGCTATCCTGAAGAAGTTCGGGGTCGAGCTCCACTACCCGGTCATGGTCGAGGGCCCTTACGTCATGGTCCACGGGCACGAGCCGCTGGAGGAGGTGCCAAAGGGCGCCGAGTTGTTACTCATGGGGCACGAGCATCCGGCCATAGCTGTCCGGGACAGCCTCGGGGTCAAGAGGAAGTTCAAGTGCTTCTTGAAAGGCTCTTGGAGGGAGCTCTTGGTTGTCGTTCTGCCAGCCCTCTCACCCTTGGCCAGCGGCTCGACGATGAACGAGTGCCCTCGAGGCCTTCTCCTGTCCCCGATGCTCAAGGAGTCCGTGGACGTGGACTCCTTCAAGCCGATAGTCGTTGAGCCTGGGGCTGGTGTATACGAGTTCCCGGAGCTTGGCAAGCTGAAGTACGCCTTCGCCTGAAGGGTTGCGGAGCAGGCCCGCGCTTCGTCGTGGCCAAGGGGAGGGTTAAATTGTGGGCCTCACATGCGCATCTGAGGCGTTGTCGCTACGGCGTGGCGTAGGCCACAAGCAGACCGCGAACGGAGGGTCCTGTCGTGGAGACCGTGGTATTGAAGGTCGACCCTGAGAGGCCCGATGAGGACAGCTTGAGATACGCCGCGGACGTCCTCAAGAGAGGTGGGCTGGTCGCCTTCCCCACTGAGACGGTCTACGGTCTCGGGGCCCTGATCTCCAAGAGGGAGGCCGTCAAGAGGATATTCGAGGTCAAGGGAAGGCCCCTCGACAACCCGCTGATAGTCCATGTGAGCAGCGTCTCGATGTTCTTGGAGCTTGTGGATAGCCCGCCTGAGGACGTCGTGAGGCTAGTGGAGAGGTTCTGGCCAGGCCCCCTGACGGTCGTCTGGTGGAAGAGGTCCTTGGTGCCGGACGAGGTGACTGCTGGCCTCTCTAAGGTGGCCGTGAGGTCGCCAGCCCACTTGGTCGCCCTGAAGCTGATAGAGCTGAGCGGAGAGGCCATTGCCGCCCCAAGCGCCAACAGGTCCGGGAAGCCGTCACCGACGAGGGCGGAGCACGTGGTGAGCGACCTTTACGGCCTGATAGACGTGGTCGTGGACGCTGGCGAGACGATACACGGCCTCGAGTCAACGATAGTGGACCTGACCGCGAGCCCGCCGAGGCTCTTAAGGCCCGGGGCGCTACCGATAGAGGAGGTTGAGAAGGCCTTGGGCGTCAGGCTGGAGATCCCTCACTACGCCAGGGGGCACGGCGAGGCGGAGGTGGCCCTCTCGCCCGGCATGAAGTACAAGCACTACGCCCCCGAGGCGGAGCTGGTCGTCGTGGAGGCGGACGACTACAGCGCCAAGCTAGCCGATGTCGTGGCCAAGGTGAGGGTGCTGGCCTCGAGGGCGAAGGAGGGTCGCAGGAGGGTCGCGGTGCTTTGCAGCTCCGAGACTCGCGACGAGTACTTGGACTTGGGGGTGGAGGTGCTCGACCTCGGTTCCCGCCAGCACCTGTTCACAGTGGCCAAGAGGCTATTCGCTACGCTCAGGGAGCTGGACGCCAAGGGCATTGACTATGCCGTCGCCGAGGGCTTCGAGGAGAGGGGCCTCGGGCTGGCGATCATGAATAGGCTCAGGAAGGCCTCTGGAGGAGCGGTGGTGAGGGTCTAGCTAGCTTGCGAGCACGGGCCCGTGTCTGGGGCTTTTTGGAAGTTTGGAGCGATTTAGGTCACGGTCACGAGCTCGTAGAGGCGCTTCTGAGCATAGCAAGCATGGCCCTCGCGTTGTCGAGCATCCAGTGGTCGTTGTTGAAGAAGACGTAGACCCTCCTCGGCTTTAAGGCCAAGATCCTTGAAGTCACCTCCTCGAGCTCCTCGCGGCTGTAGTCGTAGGCGTACCACACGTCGCGGCCGTGCATCCTCAGGTAGAGGACCTCCCCGCTCTTGACCATCCAAGTGCCTAGGGGGGCATCTATGGAGACGACAGTTATCCCTAGATCCTTACAGAGCTCGACGGTTTCGTCGCTGAACCAGGACTCGTCCCTGAACTCGACCGTGAGCCTGGGACCCAGGCCTGTCTCCTCGGCGTAGAGCTTCAGCCGCCTCACGTTCTCCTCAGTCTTCTTGAAGTTAGGCGGGAGCTGGAATAAGTAGAAGTCTATGAGGTCATCCATGGGCTCGAAGAGCCTCTTGAACTTAGCCCACGTGGAGAGGGAATTCTCCTTCAGCCTCTTGACGTGGGTTATGATCCTGCTGACCTTGACGGCCCACCTGAGCTCCCTGCCCTTTCTAGCCCAAGAGGCCACTTGACCGGGGAAGGGGAACCTGTAGAACGAGGCGTTCAGCTCGACGGCGTTCAGGCCGGAGCCCCTCGCGTACCAGTCAAGAGTGCCCTCGGCGTTCCAGTCGTAGAGCCAGCCAGACGTGCCGACGTAGACCTCGAGACCTCTTAAAGTACGGTCCTCGAACTCGACCGCCTCCCGTAATTCTTACTATAAGGTCGCGGAAAAAGCAGACGCCCTGGCTCGACGCCCTCCCAAGACCTACAACAAAGACTTTTAAAATAGCTCCTTCATCGTTAAAAAGCACGTCGACTTCCTTACGTCACGTAAGCGTTAGGGCATTACTGCGACCTGTCTCTTGGCGGCCAACCTCCTTAACGCTTTATCGTACGTTGCTAGGGCCCCTTCTGACATGGCTATCGATAGGATTATGTAGTCATTTAGCAAGGAAAGCGGAGCGCCGTCTTCCTTTAACATAGAGATCCCTCTACGCATTATCTTCAGGTCCTCGTGGATGAGTGGGAAGTCCGATAGCTCGTCGAGCTTCGTCATCACTATATCGACATCCCCCGTTAGTCTAACCAAAACCCACAAGTACTCGTAGAGGACTATGTAGGGTATGGCCACGTCACGTCTTTGTAGCATGCGATAAGCTTCATAGTGATATTCATTATCAACAAACGTCGCGTAGACTAGGACGTTTGTGTCAATAACTACTCGCGACCTCGTTGGTGGCCTCTCTGACAATTTCCTCGATCTCCTCAGGCGTTAACCTTCTGCCGAGCTTTAACGTGGTCCACTTCCTTCTATAGGGCTTTACAATCATCGCGCCTTCACGTTCATCGAGCATGACTTCTACGTAGTCTCCTTCTTTTATTTCGAGCTTTTCCCTCATCTCGGCCGGAATCGTGATTTGGAAGTTCCTAGTAACTTTAACCTTCATACTAGAAATATTGAGATTAGTAATATATAAATTTCACTACAAAAGACTTCTTCTCATATTTTTACGAGTTCTATGCCCAATGACTAAGAACTCTACATCATGAATGGACTATCAGCAGATCTCCTGCTAATCTCCTAATGATAAGACTTCGGCGGAGAGGACGTTAATGAGTGTCCCAGTTTTCCTTGGCATCGCCACGGGCGACTGAGCCGAAGATGACGAGCTTTGTATTCACAAGAAGTCTTTCAAAAGTTTATGGATATAGGTTGACGGACATGAGGTCTCATCATAGCAACCGAATCTTTATGATCTAAAGATGGTCTAGGAGAGGTCAAATGGGCCTCAGCCATCATGCTTACTACGCTTATATAAGCTCCTCACTCTTTAGAGCTAGGGATTCGAATGGGCCACGTCTGGGTCGAGGCGAAGATAGCCAACCCCCTCACGAGCCAAGAAGTCAAGGTGGTAGCTCTCGTCAATACTGGCGCGACCTTCACAGTCGTGCCCTCGTGGATTCGTGAAAAGTTGGGTCTCAGGGTAGTCGGCAAGAAGAGAGTGGAGACTGCCAAGGGCTACGCAGACCTCGACGAGAGCTTCGCAGTGGTGGAGATCGAAGGCAAGCAGGGAGTCACTCCGGTTCTCATATCGAGGGAGCTCAAGGACGTCTTAATAGGCGTCCTAACTCTAGAGGCCTTGGGCCTGACGGTGAATCCGACGACAGGCAAGCTCAAGGAGACCAGGATATTGTTGCTATGACCTGCAGGCCCTTCCTAAAACGCTAGACAACGTGTGTGGTTTTGAGGCAACCTTAGTCTCTTCGGGCACCTCTTCATGGCGTCCAAGCGACTTTGAGCTTCGCTCTTCGCCAACGACAGAGGCAATATACTTTTTTATTAACTGATGAAGCCTTCAACGACGACCTCCGGAGATAGTGACGTTGTGCAACGAGTCGTGCTTTGACAAGCTCTGAGTTGAAGGAAAGGGCCGAGAAGATCAGGACTAGGATCAGAGGAGCCCGTTGAAGTGCGAGCCTTACGTCTAGGATTGCCACTCTCGCGATGCTCGTTATTTCGTCTGCCTCACTTGGTTTAGTCCGTTGAGGGTATGTTGGCTTGATCCTTGGCCATGTTCACGAACTCATCGACGGCCATGTCGGCCATCCTAGCGGCAGTCCGGAAATCGCCTGTCTCCACGTAGTACTCGAGCGCTATTCTTATCTTCGGCGGCTGAGACCTTATGAACTCCCAGTTAGCATACTTCCTCCTGATTTCTCTCGCCTCTTTAAAGCGCTCGATCCATTCCCTTAGCTTGTCCTCATAGACCTCCATGCATTTCACCATACCTGGCCAAGTCCCGCCCAGAATACGTCCGTTTGGTCTCTCGCTGGTATAGTTCTAGCTCGTCCTTAAAGCTATTGACATGGCCCGACTTCCACAACGCGTAGAGGACGTCGATGCCCCTCCAGACCCTGACGCCGGAGTACTCCGGGTCATAGTCCTTCAAGGCCACGGCCCCTCCGTTTTCGGTCAGGACCACTAGGCCGAGCCTCTTGCCGACCACCATGCAGAATGCCTCTGGATAGTCCATGGGCCTCACCGGAAACCTCCTGCTCTTAGCGACGAGGTTTAGAGCCTCCCTAGAGATGTCAGGTAGCTCGGGGAGTATGGCCAGCTTCCCTCCCTCTAAGCCCTTGGAAACCCACAATAGCGAGCCCTCGCTCCTGATCTCTGCTAAGACGTTCTCAGGCACGTAGACGACGTCGAAGACCTTGAATAGTAACTTGTTCTTCGAGTACCTGACCCAGTCTATTATGAATGAGGTATCGGCTATGGCGTCAACCAATACTCGGAATCCCCGCTTTGATCCTCAGCTCGTTAAACTCCTCCATGGTCATTCCTGCTAACTTAGCAGCGTTGAACAGGTCGCCTGTCTCCACGTAGTACTCGAGCGCTATTCTTATCTTCGGCGGCTGAGACCTTATGAACTCCCAGTTAGCATACTTCCTCCTGACCTCCTTGGCTTCTCTGAAGTACTCAAGCCACTCCTTGAGCTTGGTGTCAACGCCCGAGGACTCCGACAAGAGCCCACCGACTTGTGAAGTGCTCAAACGCTTAATAACGCTTTGCTACTCGTCCCTATGCACGAGCCACGTCTCGTCGAGCTCGACAACGAAAGTTGTTGAGCAGTAAGTATTATAAGGGGCAAGAAGTAATAACTATGTAGTTACGTAGTTATTAGGTGATATCATTGAAAAAGTATGCAACCATATCGGTTTTGAAGGACGTTAAGGAAGTGCTGGGGAAAGAGAAGGGGGACCGTGATTGGAGCAATTTCTTGCTCGGCCTCTTAACAGAATTGAAAGAGCTCAGGGCTAGGGTAGCGTTTGAGGAGCTGAGGCGCACCCTCGACGCTGAAGACCTCGAGAGAATCTTGAAATCCAGCGAGGAATTCAGGAAGGGGTTTACATTGAGATGAAGTTGTTTGATACTAGCGCGCTCATAGAACAACTTCAAAGAGGGTTTTTCGAGAGAGGAGCGATATCGGTGATCACGTTAGTAGAGGTTCTGAGAGGAGTACCTCAAGAGAAGAGGATCAAAGTTAAGAACCTCATCGAGGAAGCGTACGACGTGCTAAATATAGATAACGAGGTGATCCTGAAGTACTGCGAGATTTACACGACCCTCAAGAGAAGGGGACGAGCAATGCCCGACGCCGATGTGCTCATAGCGGCTACGGCGATGGCGCGTGGCCTTACTTTGGTGACGAGAGACCGAGACTTTGAGCGCTTAATCGACTTGAACCTCAAATTAGAGCTGAAGAGCTAGACTTAGTGACGGCCATGCCTTTGGCCCTGCAGTTTTGCGCTTTGCTTTAACCCAGCTGACGATTAAAGCGGGGATTCCGAGCATTCGCTCAGCCCTCTTCCACGTCTTGTTGTGCGTGCGAAGGTTAGCCCTTTTAGGGTGGAGCGCGGAGTTACCCTGTGGTGCGGTGACGTGGCGATCGACAGAGCACACGTCTACTTCGAGGACGCGCGCAGGTTTTACGAGGAGTCGGTCAAGGAGTTCGAGGAGGGAGTCAAGGAGAACAATCCCTACAAAATCAGGGACTCCGCCGAAAAAGCGTGGAACGCGGTGGTACAGGCGACTAATGCCCTGATCCTGAAGGTCTCGGGAAAGCTCCCATCCAGCCACTGGGAGCGTTGGAGAATGCTCAGGGAGCTTGAGGCCAGGATCCCCGAAATAGGGAGGTTGATGCTCAGGGATAGGTATGGGGCTAGGGAGAGGCACCTCCACGAAATGGTGTTCTACGAGGGCTACATAGACGTCGAGGACGTAAGGTACGAGCTGGAGAGGGTCAAAGCCTACTTAGACGACGTGGGCAAGGCGTTGAAGACGACGTAGAAGACGTCTCGAAGGAGTTGGTCGAAGCCCTTATTTGCGGTAGAAACACGTCTACCTTGTTAAGATCTATAGAAGGCCTTCCACGTCTTCTATGAGCTCCTCAACCTTCTTGAGTTCCTCCTTGGCCTCTTCTGGCGTTAGCGACCCGCCATAGAAGCCGTCGCTGTGAAGGACGCTCCTCATAGCTTCAACCCTGTCGTAAATGCCCGGCCTCGAAACTGCCGCGACCTTGCTAGCTCCCTGAGCTTCCTTCTCCTATCCGCATGTGCCTTGGCCTCTCCGTAACCGTACCCGATGAGCAGTGCGTCGACGGCCTTGACGGTGGCCAGCCAGCCCTTCTCGCACGACTCTCTGACCTTCAGCGAATCGTTGCTCTTTGCGCCCTCTGCCAGCTCTTGAAAGGCCCTCGCCAAGATGTCCCTAGCTTCACGTAGCTTGCTTGGTGCGCCCACCTTTCCACCACTCACCATAACCCTCGCAGGCCCTTTTAAGCTTGGTAGTGGAGTAGGGCGGACCAATCTCGCGAGAAGTTGGCCTTCAGCTTAAGAAGTACGTATGCGCGCATCGAAGGTTTAAGGCCTACACCAAGCGTTTATAAAGGCGCCCGCCCTTCGAGTATTGAAGGCGGTGCCGGGCTTTGCTGGTCAAGGCTGACGTCTCGTTAGTGGGGCCCAAGGGCAACGTGAGCGGTACGGCATTGGTGGATACAGGGGCCTCGATAACTCTGCTCGATGAGGAGACCGCCGATAGAATAGGTGCAAGGCTAGTTGGCAGATGCACGAGGCTGGTCGTAGCAGACGGCCACGAGGTCTCGGGAGAGTTAGCGATCGTCGACAAGCTCATCATTGAAGGTGAGGAGCTTCCTGGAGCACACGTAGTTGTCCTGAGGTTCCCAGGTGAGATCAAGGAGAGGCTCAAAGCTCACGGGTTCTCGGATTGGTGCATAGTGGGCTTATCAGCTCTCGAAATACTGGGCCTAGCGGCCAACGTCGCCAAGGGGAGGGTCGAAAAGGTAGGCTCGTTTCTGCTCACCGCCATTAACACGCGAAGTAGGTCTCAGAGGATTTGCTGAAACATCAAGGTCTCGCGGTTGTACAAAAGTGCGTCTAGGAAGATATTGCTCGAAGATGGTTAGGCCTTAGTCGGGACTCGGACGACAAATCCTCTCGCGAATCGCACTCAGCCCTATGTCGAGGCTCTCGTCTTCCTCGACGGACTAGACGCTTCGTCCGGCTCTCCATATCAGCTTATTTAGCCTAGTTGACAGAACATTTTGGCGTGCCAACGCGTGCAGGGCTCCTCGAGCGAG
>JAAOZJ010000011.1 GCA_011605835.1 Thermoproteota archaeon | reverse complement strand
AGTTCGTCTCGCCCGGCAGGACGATAACTGAGGCCGATATAGTGATGTTCGCGGCCTTGACTGGCGATTGGACTGAGCTTCACACAAACGCCGAGTACGTGAAGAAGACGATATTTGGCCAGAGGATCGCACACGGACTATTGACCCTAAGCGTCGCCTCTGGATTAGCGCTAAGAGCTCGAAGGATGTCTACTTTGGAAGTGATGGCTTTTTTAGGGCTAGACAACGTTAGGTTCACAGCCCCGGTGTTCATAGGTGACACGATATGGGTAGAGTCAGAGGTCGTCGAGGCGAGGCCCAGCAAAAGCAGACCCGGTGCAGGGATAATCAAGTTTAGGAACGTCGTGAGGAACCAGAGAAACGAAGTCGTAGCGACATACGAGACGGCCATAATGGTACGTGTAGAGGCTGAGGGACGATAGCAGCGAGGCGCGGGCTATAGGTTGAAGTTGAGCAATCGCTGTCCTTGGCCCTTTAAGGACTTGCGGTTGCGCAGGCACTCAAACGGAGGGGATGGAAGAGGGCTAACAAAGATTTCTTGTATGGTGAAGCTAAAAGCACCTTATTTGTGATGTGCAAATTAGATGTTCACGCACACATCAGATCGCCACGCCTACAGAGCCGAGAGAAAACTTAAATTTCCTAGGCATTCCACCCTTCGATCGGGGATAAGTTATGAGCAAGGAGAAGAGGAAAGTTCCGATAGTAGATGGCCTCTTTACCTGGCCATCCGATGAACCTAGGCTGATAGGTAGCAGGTGCCCAGTGTGCGGGAGCGTGCAATTTCCCAAGTCCAATGTGTGCAACAACCCGGACTGTGACCATAGCAAGGAGCCAGAGCAAATACTCCTAAGCCCTGAGGGGACCTTGTACTCCTACACGATCCACCGCTACGACCTACGCCCGCCCTTCGACTATCACAAAGCCCCCTATGCTATAGGAGCTGTCGAGCTACCAGAGGGGATAATCGTAGTGGGGAGGCTGACGACCACGGACGAGGAGAAGTTGAAGATAGGCATGAAAGTGAGGCTTAAAGTCGGCGAGCTGTACTCTGACGGAGAAAATGCGTACCTCACGTACTTCTTCGAGCCCGTGGAGGAGGTGAGAAAATGACCGAAAGTGCTATCGTAAGTGCCGCGATAACCGAGTGGACGGCGTCAGGAGAACCGACTCCTTCGCTTATGGATAGGCTGGCAAGCGTTGCCGTGGAGGCCCTTAGAAGAGCGAAGCTCAGGCCAAGGGACGTCGATGCCGTTATAGCTACTACCACGGCCCTGCCGTTCGATAACCCCTCATTCATCACGATAAGCGCGCAACACTTCGCCCACAGACTTGCGTCAAAAATTGGCTCTCATGGAATGAAGTGCATAAACGTGTGCGGCGCATGTGCTAGTACGGCAATAGCCTTTGCGACGGCCGATGCCATGATAAAGAGCGGCTATATAAAGACGGCATTGGTTGTAGGGGCTGATAACTCCCCCCGCGGCTTCTACTATCAAGCGCCCTCGGTTCTCGATGCCGACCTAGCCACGGGCTACCCTCATAAAGTAGTCGGCATAACAAATCCGTCATATTGGGCCATGTGGGCAAGGCGACGAGCGTATGAGATGGGAAAGCCAGTCGAGGACATTAAGGAGCTTATGGCTCTGGTGAAGGTGATACACAGCGAATACGGAGCTCGCAACCCCTACGCGAGGTACAGGAAGGTGTTCACGGTAGAAGAGGTCCTGAAGTCACCAGTGGTCTGCGACCCCCTGCACCTATACATGATATCCGCCACAAGTAGCGGCGCTGGTGCTATAGTGGTCGCGGACATGGAGAGGGCTAAGAAACTCACGGACAAACCAGTAAAGATAGCTGCGTCTGCGATAGGCGGTCCCCTTTCCAACGAGCCAGCTCCTCGACTTGTCCACTTCGCAACGGCTGGTGGAGGAAGGGCGGTAAGGCCTTTTACGGAGTGGCGTAGGGTTATAGAGGAAGCCTATAAGCAGGCGGGGATAACGGCAGAAGACATAGACATAATGGAGGTACACGACACCAATTGCTTCAACACGATAAACTGGATTGACCAAGCAATGGGATGGGAACGAGAGGAGACCGACAAGCTGATAAGGAAAGGGGAGATAAGGCACAACGGAAGGTTGCCCGTGAACTTGAGCGGTGGCACCGCGTCCTTCGGCGAGGCCGTGCAGTGTCAGGCGCTCATGATGATTCACGAGCTGTTCCTGCAATTGAGGGGCGAGGCTGGCGAGAGGCAAGCCACCAAGAAGTTGAGGGTCGGGCTTTGCACGGCTTACGGAGCGTATGGAAGCTACGGCGCTATAATAGTCGAAAAGGCGTGGTAAACGAGGTCGATAAAACCTTTTCCCTAACTTTTTTCTAAGAAGGGCTTAAAGCCTAGATCCTCGAAACGCCGCGCTACGTCAGGGCATTATCATTTTTACGAGAGGTCCCGAAGCACGAGGCCTAGCCATTTGCGTGCATAGGGCTTCATTGTGTATATATCGTGACCGACAATTTTAGCCTTGGTCGTCGCCTACCCCCTGCTCCTGTGCCTTAGCTTACCACAGTGCGCTGCTTACGTAGCTATCGTGGGGCTCCTTCACCATTTCAACGTTTCTTCAATTCTTAGATGCGCCCTGCGACTTCATCAAAGATGGACTTGCGCCGTAGACGCATTGCCTTGCCCCCGCTCAATTAGGATCTAAATCGTGCATGATACCTTCCCTTTGCGCGAGGCCTTGGATGATCCCGGTATAATGCCGGTGTTGAGGATTGCTAACGAGGCCATCAGGTCGAAGTGCACGTACATGCCTAAGGTTGTGATCATGCCGCTGAGCTAGGACATGGGTGGCTGGGAAAATTTCTTAAAGCTAAGGGAGAACTATTACCCCTTCGAGGTGACCGTATGTTTACTGGGTTCGAGTTGACTGAGGAGCAGAGGCTACTTCAAGATGCCGTCCGCGAGTTCGCCAAGAAGGAGTTCACCCCCGAGAGGTCGAGGGAGTACGAGGAGAAGGGCGAGTTCCCATGGGAACTCTACAGGAAGATGTGCCAGCAAGGCTATCTGAGCGTGCAGATCCCTGAGGAGTACGGCGGGCAAGGCCTTGGCTTGATGGAAGAGTTGATAGTGATTTACGAGTCCGTAAAAGTCGAGCCCGTACTGGCATACACTGTCTGGTGCGGGATCTTCGGTGTAGACTACTTAATAAACTTCGGGACCCATGAGCAGAAGGCCAAGTGGTTGCCCAAGATCGCAAAGGGAGAGATCGTCTCCACTGCCATGTTCACTGAGCCAGCTGGAGGAAGCGACCTAACGCGAGTTCTCGACACGAGGGCCGTGAAGGTCGGGGACAAGGTCTGGAAAATCAACGGCACTAAGACCTTCATAACTAATGGGACGATTTTCGACGTCGCTTGCGTCTTGACTCAGACAGATCCCAACGCCAAGCCTCCATATAGGGGGCAGACGGTATTCGTGGTGGAGAGGAAGCCGGGCATCGACACGACCCTCATAAAGGGTAAGATGGGCTGGCACTGCTCGCCAACGGCCGAGGTCTCCTTCAGCGACGTCGAGGTCACGGACGACGACATATTGGGCGGACCTGCTAACCTAAACAGAGGGTTCTACCAAGCGATATCGTTCTTGGACGAGTCTAGGGTTAAGGTCGCGTGCGCGGCCGTGGCCACTGCCGAAGCCGCTCTCGAGAAGGCGATTCAATACGCCAAGGAGAGGAAGGCCTTCGGCAGGGTAATAGCAGGATTTCAGGGGCTCGCCTACCAGATCGTGGATGTGGCGACAAAGGTGGAGCTCGCAAAGTCAATGATATTTAGGACGGCCAAGGTCGTTGAGAGGGCCAGGCACGATAAGGCGATGATGGACGAGGCAGTAAAGCTCGCCAGTATGCTGAAGTGGTATGGCGCCAAATTAGCCGTCGAGGCCTGCGACTTAGCCGTCGAAGTCCTAGGAGGCTACGGCTACATAGCCGAGTACGACGTGGAGCGCTGGTTCAGGTTCGCGAAGGTCCTAGAGATAGTCGAGGGTACGAGAGAGATTCAGAAGAACGCGATAGCGAGGTATGTGCTGGGCAGAGAAGCGGCGCAGTACTTCTAAGAGCCTTTCGCCCCTCTATCTCATTTTTATTAGCCCGATGGTAGTTTGAATCTAAGATGAGACTCGAATCGCTGCCTTACTTAGACTGCTTAAGCCGTCTCTACGATGGATAATCCGCTCGTGACCGGAGCCTTTCCTATAGGAGCCCTTCAGGGTGATTCTAGCTAGAGAGTTAAGAAGGACGATGTTGCACTTAGCACAGCAAGGGCCTCGGCTAAGAAAGTCGTAGAGGTTGCAAGAGCGACTCGAGTAATGCAAAGTTAATGACCTTGAAGTCAAAAAGTGATCGAAGGCCTCGTTTGAACTAGAGGAGAGAATAAGGAATCGTAAGCCCTTTTCCTTTACCACTTCACGCGACGGTTTTAGCCTTAAGGGATTAGCTCTGCTTTGAAGCTCGACACCTAAAAAGGTAGTCCGTTAAGTCTCTTCCTTCTCTTCGCTGGTTTGTGCTGCTCCAATTTCCTAGCCATGCCTTGGGGTCACATGACCCGCGCGTCGTAGTCGTGGATCGCGCAGACCTCGGCTATCCCGTGGCCCATCGTTCCTGCTCCTACGACGGCCACCTTCTCGATCGCCCTAATCATAGGACGTCGAATATCACTTTCCCCGGCGAGTTTTTATCCGTTGTCCCTAGTAGTCCTTCAGCTACGACGCCTTTCTTAGCGACGCTGCGCACGCCTTAAGCCCTAACTTGCAATAGCTCCTTACCTGAGTGCGTAGAGATCAAGAGCAAATGCTTTTTCACATTTCAAAGCTTGCGAAACCTATTGCCTATTAATCATCATAGGGTATTGCACGCAAGCGATTAAAGCGTCCTTT
>JAAOZJ010000114.1 GCA_011605835.1 Thermoproteota archaeon | reverse complement strand
CTAAGGCGGTCGCCACCGAGTCGGAGGCCAACTTCATAACGATCAAGGGGCCCGAGATATTCAGCAAGTGGGTCGGCGAGAGCGAGAAGGCTATAAGGGAGATATTCAGGAAGGCGAGGCAAGCGGCGCCCTGCATAGTATACTTCGACGAGATAGACGCGATAGCCCCCATAAGGGGCTTGGGGTTCGGCGATTCCGTTGTCACCGAGCGAGTCATAACCCAATTGCTGACGGAAATGGACGGAATTCAGAGCTTAGAGAATGTCGTCGTCCTGGCCTCCACCAACAGGCCCGACATGCTTGACCCCGCGCTCTTGAGGCCCGGCAGGTTCGACAGACTGATCTACGTCCCGCCGCCAGACTACGAGGCTAGGTTAGAGATTTTCAAGGTGCACACAAGAAACATGCCCCTCGCCGAAGACGTTGACTTACAACAATTGGCCAGGATGACTGAGGGCTACAGCGGATCTGACATCGAGGCCGTGTGTCGTGAGGCCGGCATGCTAGCCCTCCGCGAGAATATAAACGCAGAGAGGGTGGAGATGAGGCACTTCGTGGAGGCCTTGAAGAGGGTGTACCCATCGATCACGGAGGACATGGTCAAGAGCTACAGGGCGTGGGCGGAGAGGCTCAGGCATTACCTGCAAAGAGGGAGGAGCCCTATGTTGAGCTTCGTTTGAGGTGAGCAAGGGCTGAGAGCGCCAAAGATATGGCATCCAGTTCCGCTCGACGACCTGATAGTTGACATGCTGAAACAAAGGAAGGGGGTCGCTAAAGACAAGGAGATATACAGAATGGTGAAGGCGATATACAAAGACGTATCGCCGAAGGAGTTCTACAAGGCAGTTATGAAGTTAGAGCTCAGGGGCCTGATCAACGTCTCCAGCATCAGCAAGAGCGTCAAGTCATTAAGGTTGAGGGAGACGTGACGTGAGCCATGGGAGTAGACTTAAAGGACTTGATCCCTCGAACGCCCATATCCTTCGAGGCCCTTTCTGGCAAGGTCGTAGCGATCGATGCTTACAACGCTCTCTATCAGTTCCTCTCGATAATAAGGCAACCAGACGGAACTCCCCTGAGGGATAGAACTGGCAGGATAACGAGTCACCTGAGCGGCCTTCTTTACAGGACAGTCAACTTCTTGGAGATAGGCATGAAGCCGGTCTACATATTCGACGGAAGGCCCCCTGAGATAAAGGAAATGGAGGTCTTGAGGAGGAGGAGGGTCAAGGAGGAGGCCGTTAAGAAGTACGAGGAGGCTCTACAGAGGGGGGACTTGAGGGCGGCGAGGACCTATGCCCAACAAACAGCACACTTAACTGACGAGATGGCCAACGAGGCGAAGAGGCTCTTAGAGGCCCTCGGAGTCCCGTGGGTTCAGGCCCCTTCGGAGGGCGAGGCGCAGGCGGCCTACATGACCATTAAGGGGGACGCGTACGCCGCTGCTAGCCAAGACTACGACTCGCTTCTCTTCGGGGCCAAGAGGCTGGTTCGCAACCTAACCATAAGCGGCAAGAGAAAGCTACCTCGCAAGGACGAATACGTCGAGATAGAGCCCGAGCTCATAGAGCTCGACAAAGTCCTCCAAGAGCTCCAGATAACTCGAGAGCAGCTCGTTGACATAGCAATATTGATAGGCACGGACTACAACCCCGACGGAGTTAAAGGCATTGGCCCTAAGACCGCCTTGAAGCTGATAAAAACGTACGGCTCCCTGGAAAAGGCCTTGAAGGCCTTGCCCGAGACAGAGTTCCCGATAGATCCTTCGGAGGTTAGGAAGATGTTCCTAGAGCCCAAGGTCACGGACAATTACAAGCTTGAGTGGAGGAAGCCCGATGTAGACGCAGTCTTGAGGTTTTTGTGCGATGAAAGGGACTTCTCTAGGGAAAGAGTCACTAATGCCCTAAGCAGAGTCTTAAAGGCTCATCAACAATACGCTAAGCAAGTCTCCTTGGACTTGTTCATCAAGAAGCGCTAGACCTCTACCTCTAAAATCACTTGAAGACGAAGGCCCCTCCTTAAGTATTCGACCAATTCCCTATTCACGTCAATGGCGGCTTTGTCGCACCTTATCATGAGCGTCCTAGGACAAACGTAGTCGCTCTTCCTGCAAACAATGCTCAACGGGCTCGTTAAGGAGAGCCTCTCACTGCCACGTCCACTGATCACCTCCTCGACGTCAAGGAGCCTTAGAGTAAGCGTGGCTTTGGCGCCGTCGCACTTTATCGCCTGTTTCACTTCAGGGCTCAAGTTAGAGACGCTTCTCTCTGACTTCACGGCTATGATACAGTCCCCCCTCGGTGTCAAGTGCTCTTCTCTCGTTATCTCAAGAGTCGTCCTGTGCATCGCCTTTACGTTGCGGTGCCCCCACGCGTGAAACACCTCCTTAACGCGCACACGAGCCCACCAAGTCGCGAGGTGTTAGGAGTTCTAGAGGAGCACGAGCGAGAAGCACTAATTACTCTTCGCTCTCCTTAGAATTGAGGAATCAGGACATGTTCAAGAACTTTGATGAGCTGAGGAAAAGAGTGGTGCAAAGCTTGGTAGAGGCCGGCGTCATAAAGAGGAGGATAGTGGCCGAGGCCCTGCTGAGGGTTCCGCGCGAGGAATTCGTCCCGGAGGCCTATCGCGACTCCGCTTACGTTGACAGCCCCATACCCATAGGGTATGGCCAGACGACGTCCGCTCTACACATGGTGGCTTGGATGTGCGAGGCGGCTGAGCTCAAGCCCGGAGACAAGGTCTTGGAGGTTGGCGGCGGGTGCGGTTACATGGCGGCAGTCTACGCGGAGATTGTTGCGCCGAGGGATTGTGAAGTCAAAGGTCACGTGTACACAATCGAGATAATAGAGGGCTTGGCTAAGAGGGCAGAGGAGAACTTGAGGAGACTTGGTTACCATGACAGAGTGACGGTGATTCGAGGCGACGGGTCTCTCGGCTACTCGAATGCCGCCCCCTATGACGCTATAATAGTCACGGCTGCGTCGCCGGGGGTGCCCAGGCCGCTTAAAGAACAGCTCAAGGTAGGCGGCAGGCTCGTAATACCCGTGGGAACGCCATATTACTTCCAGCAATTAACGTTGGTGAGGCGTACAGGGGAGAACGAGTACGAAGAAGTGGAGCTCGGTGGATGCGTCTTCGTCCCTCTAAGAGGGAAGTACGGCTGGAACAGGGACTAAAAGTTGACGAAGGCCTTAGCGGTCGTGGTGCCTAGGACGAGGGGCGAGGAGGTCAGGAGGCTACTAGCCTCCATAGGCGTCTTAGATCACGGCCTGAGAATTAAGACTCTGGGCGATGAGCTTGCCATACCGCTTTCCAGACCATTGCCGAGAGATGTCGAGGAGAGGCTAAAGAGCGGCTACGAGGCCGTCGTCAGGGAAGAGAGCTTCGAAGAGGTGCCCAAAAGGCCTAGAACAGTCCTTGAGTGGCTCAGCGACAAATTGCCTCCTCACTTGCTAGCAGTAGTCCCCCGCTCTTGGGACTTGATAGGCGACATAGCGATAGTCGAGGTCCCCGACGAGCTGTCAGGGCGCGAGAGGCTAATAGCGGAGGCCATATTAGCCGTCCACAAAAACGTTAAAAGCGTCTATATGAAGGCAGGCCCGGTGAGCGGCGATTTCAGGGTGAGAGAGCTCAAGCTCATAGGCGGCGAGGACAAAAGCGTGACCATTCACAGAGAACATGGAGCACTCCTCTACGTAGACGTCAAGAGCGTCTACTTCAGCCCTAGGTTGGCGACGGAGAGAAGGAGGGTCGCGGAGCAGGTCAAAGACGGAGAAGTTGTTCTCGACATGTTCTCGGGTGTAGGGCCCTTTGCCATACAGATAGCGTTGAGGAAGAGGGCTATAGTGCATGCAATAGAGCTGAACCCCATAGCTTACGAGTGCCTCAAGAAGAACATAGAGCTGAATAAGCTGAAGGACAGGGTCATACCGCATCTGGGAGATGCTAGAGAAGTGGTCGAGGAGGGCTTGTTAAACAAGTTCGATAGAGTCATAATGAACTTACCTGAGAGGTCATTGGACTTCGTAGATGTAGCTCTCAAAGCTCTAAGAGGAAGCGGAATCCTACATGTCTACATGTTCAAAGAAGAGCCTAAACCCGTCGAAAGGGCAGAAGAAGTTGTCAGACTTAAAGTAGAAGAACTCGGTTGGAGGGTCGTCAGGGTCTCGTACTCCGGAACGGTAAGACAGGTAGCCCCTAGGCGTTGGCAAGTGGTCATTGATTGTGAGGTAAGCCGACATTAACAAAGATCCACCATGTTGGAAGCGTTTCCCCGCTGACAACGTCTTCACATAACTCTAAAATCAGTTGTAAACAGTCTAGCGGGTTGCGCCTCCATGCGGGCTCACAAGCGTCGACCGCACCTCATGAGCGCCGGTCGAGGCCTTCAAGAACTAAGCTAATCGGGACTCGACATCACTTAGGGTTTGTCGATGTTATAAGCCACTATATTGAGACGGCCAAAAAAACGAGAATAGCGGGCCCGGCGGGATTTGAACCCGCGACCGTCGGGTTAAAAGCCCGCCGCTCTACCATGCTGAGCTACGGGCCCTAAGCATGAGAGTTGAAAGGTGGATTTTAGGCTTTCCCCTTTCCTCGAAGGGGCATGCGATCCAAAGGTTGAAATTGTTGAGGTAAAAGTTTATTTGTTACCCCTCGTAGTGTTTCGTTCTCGCTAAACGTAGAGCTACCGCATGTGGTTCGGTCGGTTTTGGGGGTTAAATGTTGAAGAAGAAATTCACGATTTTAGATCACGAGCTTGTTCCGAAGCACATCCTTCTAAGCAAGGAGGAGAAGAGACAGCTACTAGAGCAACTCAAGATACGACCAGAGCAACTGCCCTGGATCAGGGCCTCTGACCCCGTCGCCAAGCTGATAGGCGCAAAGCCGGGGGACATAGTTAAGATAATAAGGAAGAGCCCAACAGCTGGCGAGACCGTGGCCTACAGGTTCGTAGTCCCGTAGAGGGTGGTGATCGAGATTCTAACGGTTGAGGACAGGTGGGACCTCATACAGGCTTACATAAAGGAGAACGGCCTGACGCGACAACACTTAGCATCCTATAATGAGTTTGTAACTCATGGTCTACAAAAGATAGTATACGAGTTTGGAGGCATCGAGGCTAGGGGCGTTAGGATAAGGTTCGATAAAGTCCACATAGGCTCGCCTATGGTCAAAGAAGCCGACGGCTCAGAGCGGAACATCCTGCCCATGGAGGCTAGGCTAAGGAATCTTACTTACGCAGGGCCCCTCTACATAACGATGACCAAGTATGTTAATGGCGTGCGAGAGGGGACCACTAAAGTCTTTGCCGGCTACTTCCCAATAATGGTCAAGTCAGTCCTCTGCCCGCTTTCTAAGATGAGCAAGGAAGAACTCATAATGAACAATGAGGATCCAAAGGACCCGGGGGGCTACTTTATCATAAATGGCTCCGAGAGGGTCCTGGTAGCCCAAGAGGACCTTGCCACCAATCACGTACTAGTAGATGTTCTCGATGGTACTTCGAATGTCACGCACGTAGCCAAGGTACTCTCAGCGACGGCAGGGCTCAGGATACCTACTTCGGTTGAGAGGTTGAAGGACGGGACGCTCCACGTAGTGATACCTTCGGTTGCTAGCAGGGTACCACTCTTCATAGTGATGCGTGCTTTGGGCCTAGAGAGCGATAGAGAGATAGTCGAAGCCATAACTTGGGATCCCGAGATAGAGGTAGAGCTCTTGCCCTCACTAGAGGCTGCAAGCGATGTGACCACTGTCGAGGATGCCCTAGACTACATAGGTGGGAAGATTGTGTTCGGGCAACCGAAGCAGAAGAGGATCGAGAGAGCCGAGCTCGTCCTCGACAAGTACTTCCTACCTCACCTAGGTAACAGACCCGAAGATAGAATTAAGAAGGCCTATTTCTTGGGACAAATGGTCGAGAAGCTCATCGAGTTAGTACTAGGAAGGAGGAGGCCGGATGACAAAGATCATTACGCGAATAAGAGGTTGAGGTTTGCTGGAGATCTATTGGCCAGCCTGTTTAGGGTCGCGTTCAAGAGGTTCTGTCAAGACCTACAATATCAACTTGAGAGAATTTGGGATACAGGAAAGGCCATTTATGTAGAGAACTTAGTGAGAGCCGACTTAATAACAGAGAGGCTACGTCATGCGCTAGCCACAGGTAATTGGACTGGAGGAAAAGTCGGAGTCAGCCAGCTTCTAGATAGAACCAATTACTTATCGACGTTGAGTCACTTAAGGAGGGTCGTATCTCCGCTTAGTCGAAGCCAACCACACTTCGAGGCCCGCGACCTTCACGCGACGCAGTGGGGCAGAATCTGCCCAAACGAGTCTCCGGAAGGACCCAACTGCGGACTTGTTAAGAACTTGTCATTGATGGCTCGCATAACGGTTGGCGTCGATGAAGCCGAGATGGAAGCCAAGCTATACGAGCTCGGAGTCGTCCCCATTCAGAAGGCAAGGAGGGAAGAGAGGTCGAAACCAGAGCACGAAAGAGGGAAGAGAGCGAAGGTCTTCCTAAACGGCAGGCTCATCGGTGTGCACGAAGACCCTCACTTCTTAGTTAATTACATAAGGGAGGAGAGGAGGAGAGGGAGGTTAAGTCCAGAGGTCAACGTGGCGTACATAGAGACCGAACGCGTCAAGGAGGTCTACGTAAATTGCGACGGCGGGAGGATTGTCAGACCGCTAATAGTGGTCAAAGAAGGCAAGATTCTAGTAAACAAGGAGCACGTGGAGAAGCTGAGACGTGGAGAGTGGACGTGGGACGACTTCATAAAGGGTGGACTTATTGAGTACTTAGATCCTATGGAGGAGGAAAACGCCCTCATAGCATTAAACCCTGAAGACGTGACGCCGGAGCATACTCACCTTGAGATAATGCCCACAGCCATATTTGGCGTATGTGCTGGGATAATACCCTACGCCGAGCACAACCAATCCCCAAGGAATTCCTACGAAGCTGCCATGGCCAAGCAAGCCCTAGGTCTCTCCTGTGCAAACATATTATTGAGAATGGACTCTAGAGGGCACCTGCTACACTATCCACAGAGGCCGCTCGTTCAAACGAGGTTGCTGGACATAATAGGGTATAATGAGAGGCCCTCAGGCCAAAACATGGTCGTAGCTGTGCTGACGCTCACGGGCTACAATATCGAAGACGCCCTTGTGTTTAGCCGAGGAGCAGTCGATAGAGGATTGGCGAGGTCCACTTTCTTCAGAACATACGAGGCTGAGGAGAGGAAGTACCCAGGAGGAGAGGAGGACAGGATCGAGAGGCCGCCGCCAAACGTCAGGGGCTACAGGGCCGGAGAGGTCTATAGGTACTTAGGAGAAGACGGGATAGTCGAAGTCGAAGCGCAAGTGCGGGGAGGGGACGTCTTAATAGGCAGGACTAGCCCGCCGAGGTTCATGGGCGAGTACAGAGAGTTCGAGGTGTCCGGGAGGGTCAGACGTGAGACCTCAATCGACATGAGGCATGGAGAAGTGGGGGTTGTCGATGCTGTTCTAATCACTGAGTCGAGCGAAGGAAACAAGTTAGTTAAGGTCAGGGTACGTGATTTAAGAATTCCTGAGCTTGGCGATAAGTTCGCTTCGAGACACGGTCAGAAAGGGGTCATAGGCCTCCTGCTTCCACAAGAGGACCTTCCGTTTACCGAGGACGGCATAGTACCTGACGTGATAATCAACCCGCATGCGTTTCCCTCTAGGATGACCATAGGACAGTTGTTAGAGTCCGTAGCGGGAAAAGTAGCGGCACTAAGGGGGACCTTCATCGATGGCTCTACATTTTACGGTACAAAAGAGGAGGGGCTGAGGGAAGAGCTGAAGAGGCTTGGCTACAGTCCTACTGGTTGCGAAGTGATGTACGATGGTGTGACGGGCGAGATGTACAAAGTCCCCATATTCATAGGCGTCGTGTATTATCAGAAGTTACATCACATGGTCGCTGACAAGATGCATGCTAGAGCTAGGGGGCCCGTCCAAATACTTACACGACAACCAACTGAGGGAAGGGCTAGAGAGGGAGGCTTAAGGTTTGGAGAGATGGAAAGGGATTGCTTAGTAGCTCATGGAGCAGCGGCCTTATTAAAGGATAGGTTATTGGAGGAGTCGGATAGAACGACGATTTATGTGTGTGAAAATTGCGGACTCATCGCTTACTACGATGCCATAGGTGACAAGTACAAGTGTCCTCTCTGTGAGGAGAAGGCCAAGATAGCACAGGTAACAATGTCGTATGCGTTTAAGCTCCTGCTCCAAGAGCTTATGAGCTTGGGCATTTACCCGAGGCTTAGGGTGGGTTAGCCATGCTAATGCCCCAGAAGAGGCTGAAAGCTGTTTCCTTCGGCCTCCTCTCGCCAGACGTTATAAGGAAGATATCCGTGGGAAGCATAATAACGCCGGACACTTATGAGGAGGATGGGACGCCGATAGATACAGGGCCCATGAGTTTAAGGCTGGGCACCATAGATCCGTCCCAAAAGTGCAAGACCTGCGGAAACAGAGTTGGTCAGTGCCCTGGCCACTTCGGGCACATAGAGCTAGCCAAACCTGTAATCCACGTGGGCTTCGTCAAAATAATATACCAGCTCTTGCAGGCCACATGTTGCAAATGCGGGAGGTTGCTCCTCCCTCAAAGGGACATAGATAGAATTAGAAAGATAATGAAGGAGAGGCCAAGGCTCTGGGCGATAATCAAAAACAGGCTTGTGGCCAAAGTCTTGAAGAGAGCAACAAAGACTATGGAGTGCCCGCACTGTGGAGAGCAACAAGTCAAGATCCGCCTCGAGAGGCCGACTACGTTTTACGAAAAGACGAAAAGCGGCGAGAGGAAGATAACCCCCGACATCATAAGAGCACGACTAGAGAAGATACCCGATGAAGATTACGAGGTCTTGGGCTTTAACCCCAAGGCCTCAAGACCTGAGTGGATGGTATTAACGGTCCTTCCAGTGCCCCCCGTAACCGTAAGGCCCTCGATAACCCTCGAGTCTGGCCTCAGATCTGAGGACGACTTGACCCACAAGATAGTGGACATCATAAGGATAAACGAGAGGCTCAAAGAGCAAATAGACATGGGCGCACCGATGGCCATAATAGAAGAGCTGTGGGATTTGCTCCAATACCACGTTACGACGTACTTCGACAACGAGGTCTCGGGCATACCGCCCGCTAGGCATAGGTCCGGTAGGGTCTTGAGGACCCTAGCCCAAAGGCTCAAGGGCAAGGAGGGTAGGTTTAGGAGTAGCCTATCGGGCAAGAGGGTCGACTTCTCAGCTCGAACAGTAATATCGCCAGACCCCAATTTGAGCATAAATGAGGTGGGCGTGCCAATCGAGGTAGCTAAGACTCTGACGATCCCTGAAAAAGTGACTTCGTGGAACATAGATGAGCTGAGGGAGCTAGTCATAAGGGGACCCTATGAGCACCCGGGCGCGAACTACATAATCAGGCCCGATGGAAGAAGGATCGACCTTCGATACGTAAAAGATAGAAAGGCCGTGGCCGAGGCGCTAGCGCCAGGCTACATAGTTGAGAGGCACATAAGGGACGGGGATGTGGCGCTTTTTAACAGGCAGCCGTCACTTCACAGGATGTCGATAATGGCTCACAAAGTTAAGGTATTGCCCTACAAGACCTTCAGGCTAAACCTATGCGTATGCCCGCCGTATAACGCGGACTTTGACGGAGACGAAATGAACCTTCACATTCCTCAGAGCGAGGAGGCTAGAGCCGAGGCCTTGACGTTAATGTTAGTCGAGCAACAGATACTATCACCAAGATATGGAGGCCCGATAATCGGCGGGACCCAAGACTACATACTTGGTGCCTTCTTGCTATCGCAGAAGAATACGTTGCTAACTGAGGAGGAGGTGCAACAACTTCTCTTCTTAGCTGACGTAACAGAGCTACCAGGGCCTGCTATAATAAAGCCCAAGAAATTGTGGACTGGAAAGCAAGTCATAAGCGCTCTGTTGCCCAAGGGCTTGAACTACACCTTGAAGGCCTCGGCATGTAGGAAGTGTAGTGAGTGCAAGAAGTTCGATTGTCCATACGATGCATACATCGTCGTGGCTAACGGCGAGCTCGTAGCTGGCGTGATAGACAAGAAGTCCATAGGTGCAGGGGAGCCCGAGTCGTTGCTCCACAGAATCATAAAGGACTTTGGGATAAACAAGGGATCGTGGTTCCTAGACTGCGCGCTCAAAGTGTTCCTCAATTACGCTTTCCTTCATGGCTTCACAATGAACCTAGATGATGTAATGCTTCCAAAGGAGGTCGTGAATGAAATACTGAAGAGGTTGAGGGAAGCAGAGGTTAAAGTTGAGGAGCTTATAGCGAGATACAAGAGGGGAGAGCTTGAACAGATGCCCGGCAAAACCCTCGAAGAGACCTTGGAAACTCTAATTCACGAAGTGTTGAGCAACGCTAGGGACAACGTTGGCAAGTTAGCCGCCCAGTACTTGAAACCTACGAGCAATGCGCTCATGATGGCTAGGTCTGGCTCGCGAGGATCTATGTTAAATCTGACCCAAATGGCGGCAAACGTTGGCCAACAAACTGTTCGAGGAGAGAGGATTTTGAGGGGCTACTTTGAAAGGACGTTGCCTCACTTCAAGAGAGGAGATTTAGGGGCAGCTGCACGAGGTTACGTGTATTCCAGTTTTAAGAGAGGACTTAACCCGCTTGAATTCTTCTTCCATGCCATGGGCGGGCGTGAAGGGCTTGTCGATACAGCTCTCAGGACTTCACAAAGCGGCTACATGCAACGCAGGCTTATAAACGCCCTACAAGACTTGCACGTGGAGTACGACGGTACGGTGAGGACGGCTGACGATAAGATAGTCCAGCTAATGTATGGAGAGGACGGGGTCGATCCCTCCAAGAGTGATCACGGAAAGGCCGTCAATATAGAAAAGACCATAGAGAAGGTCTTGGGGGTCGCAGCCTTAAAATGAAAACCAAAAAATTCACCTTAGAGGATTTGAAGAAAGAGCTAGAAAAGTGCTCGTCAGAACTTCCGAAGTCAATAATCCAAGAGCTCGAAGAGAAGTTGTCTAAGATTATAGACAGACTGACCAAAAGCGACGTCGAAAAAGTTGTGAGCGAGGTAATTAGGCAATACAATGAGGCTCTTGTCGAGCCTGGCGAAGCCGTTGGTACCGTCGCAGCCCAATCCATAGGAGAACCTGGAACCCAGATGACCTTGAGAACCTTCCACTTCGCTGGGGTCAGGGAACTCAACGTCACGCTGGGCCTGCCGCGACTTATAGAGGTCCTTGATGCGAAAAGGACCCCCTCAACCCCCTTAATGAGAATAGAGTTAGACGAGAAAGCAAAATACGACAAGGCCAAGGCAGAGGAGCTAGCGAGGAAGATACAGCACGTGACTGTAGAGAATGTTGCGAGTAGCATAGACATAGATTTCGGCCAGCAAATGATTTACTTGCGGTTAGACGAGGAGCTCATGAAGGACAAGAGAGTTACGCTGGACATGGTCATTAACGCTTTGAGCAAACACAAGATAGGGACCGTCGAAAGCGTCACGGAGAGGGAGGAGGAAATGCCGGACGGAAAGAGAAGGAAAGTCATCGAAGTCGCCGTAGCCGTGCCTGAGGGGTTAGAGGCTTCAAAGATGATAAAGCTCAGACAGAAGGTATTGAACGTAAAGCTGAAGGGAATAAAGGGACTTAAGAGGGTTGTCGTTAAGGAGGTGTCGAGAGAGGGAAAGACCTATTATTACCTTGAGGTCGAAGGCTCTAACCTCCAAGGAATCTTCAACAACTTAGACGAGCTGGAAGGCATAGATCCGACAAAGGTCATGACGAACAACATTCACGAAATAGCCGAGGTTCTAGGAATAGAAGCTGCCAGGACGGCCATCATAAATGAGGTCATGGGCGTGCTCAGAGAGCAAGGCCTCGACGTCGACGTAAGGCACGTTATGCTAGTCGCGGACTTGATGACCTTGACGGGAAGAGTAAGGCAGATAGGGCGGCACGGGATAAGCGGTGAAAAGGCAAGCGTCCTAGCAAGGGCTGCCTTTGAAGTGACGACTAAGCATTTATTAGAAGCTGGAGTAAAAGGTGAGGAAGATCCTCTAACTGGCGTGATAGAAAACGTCGTGGTGGGGCAATTAATACCAATCGGAAGCGGCATGGTCGAGCTCAGAGTGAGGCACGGGGGTGAGTGAGATGGTGAGCTTGGATAGGGAACTGAAGGTAGCATTGAGGACAGGAAGCATTGTTCTCGGTAGCAGGGAAGTCTTAAAGCTGATAAGCGTTGGCAAGGGGAAGCTGGTGATCGTCGCCTCGAATTGCCCTGAGCTCGTAAAGGAGCAAATAGAGTACTATGCCAAGCTATCTGGCATACCGATATACCACGCGCCCTACACGAACATGGAGATCGGGGAGATGTGCCAGAGAAAGCACTCGATTTCATCGCTATTGGTGCTAGAAGAAGGGGAATCGGAAATCTTAAAGCTTGTGGAACAATAGGGTGGTAGCGTGCCGAGTATAAGGTTGTCGGACGAAGAGATGAGGTACATAACGCTCTTCGAAAGCATAACAGGGGCTACTGCCAAGGACTGCGTCATTGACGAGGACGCCAATAGAATAATCTTCGTGATAAAGAAGGGAGACATGGGCGTGGCTATAGGAAAGAACGGCGTAAACGTCAAGAGGGCCACGAAACTCATAGGAAAGCCCGTAGAGCTCGTGGAGTCTGGAGACACTCCTGAAGAGCTTATTAAAAACGCGCTCTTTCCAGCCAAAGTCCATGCAGTCAAAATATCTAAGGATGCATCAGGAAGGCTGATAGCGCATGTTGCCGTAGACCCGAGGGACAAGGGGCTGGCTATAGGAAAGGATGGTCTCAAGATTCGGAGAGCGAGGATATTGGCCAAGAGGTACTTTGACATAGACAACGTCGTAATAAAGTAGCTGGTGTTTGGCTCTTCTACGAGATCAAGGTTGATGCGCGTTTTCACTGCCTCATCACTACTTGGGACTGCACTTGCTTGACAAGTACCAAGAGATAAGCTAAAGTCCCTCCGTGAGAAGAACGTTCACGCAGCAATCATGGTTGAAGGCTGAAGTTAAATCGCTGAAACGGGTTTACAACTGAAAGCCTCGCCCTTTAGGGCGGGGAGGTCAGATAAAACCATACAAAGTTCAAAGTAACAGAAGAAAGGCTTTTTGAAGCAAAGTAAATATATGAGTCCTCTTCAGCGTCTATTCTAACTCTCACTACTCGGTGTAATGTCATGGGCAGGAAGTCACCTCGAGGATTGTTCGCAGCTAGGAAGTTGGTGCAAAAGAGAAGAAAGTTCAGATGGAGCCAGCGAGAGTACAAGAGGAGAGTGCTACGATTAGATGAAAAGGTCGATCCGCTTGAAGGGGCGCCAATGGCACGAGGAATAGTCCTTGAGAAAGTGGGCGTAGAGAGTAGGCAACCCAATTCGGCCGTTAGGAAGTGCGTTAGAGTTCAGCTCATCAAAAACGGCAAGCAAGTGACGGCGTTCGTCCCAGGCGACGGTGCATTGAACTACATAAACGAGCACGATGAAGTGATAATAGCTAGGATAGGTGGGCCTCAGGGGAAGTCGCTCGGCGACATCCCTGGCGTCAAGTTTCAGGTGATAAAGGTCAATGGCGTGAGCCTCAAAGCAATTCTACTAGGCAAGAAGACTAAACCGACGAGGTAGAGAGCTTGCCTAAAAGGGCTCTGAGAGCTAAAGAAGACAAGGAGAGGCCGAGCGAGCCATTAAAAGTGGGCATAGACCCGAAGGAGATTAAGTTGTTCGGCAAATGGACGTTCCACGACGTCGAAGTGAAGGATCTAGGCTTGAAGAGATACATATGCCTAAAGCCAGTCTTCCTCCCCCATACAGAAGGCAGGCACGAGCACAAGAGGTTCGGCAAGGCTGAGGTCCCCATAGTCGAGAGGTTAATAAACAAGCTCATGAGGCCGGGCAAAAACGCTGGTAAAAAGGCGCTCGCAATCAACATCGTTAAAAACGCTTTTGAGATAATACACTTAAAAACGGGCAGGAACCCCATACAAGTCTTGGTCGAGGCCATAGAGAGGGCCTCGCCAAGGGAGGAGACCACGAGGATAGCATACGGTGGCATAGTCTATCACCAGTCCGTCGACGTCTCACCGCAAAGGAGGGTAGACCTAGCGCTTAGGTGGTTGACCGAGGGCGCTAGGCTAGCTTCCTTCGGCAACCCGAAGACTATAGACGAGTGCCTAGCCGATGAGATAATAGCTGCTGCTCAGGGAGACCCCAAGAGCTATGCGATAGCCAAAAAGGACGAGATCGAGAGGATAGCCATGGCCTCAAGATGACTTGGCGATAGCATACGGAGCTTAAAGACTTCGAATAAAGGCGTCGGGTTTAACGAGTGAAAAGCTTATTAAAGGGTTTTTGGTCTGGAGTTTACGCTACTAAGTAAGCAATCCATGGTGGTGTGGAGATGTCATCGGAGAAGGAGCACTTGAACTTAGTGGTCATAGGGCATGTTGACCATGGCAAGTCGACCCTAGTGGGGCACTTGCTGTACCTGCTGGGGCAGGTGGATGAGAGGAAACTGAAGGAAATAGAGGAAGAGGCCAAGAAGATGGGCAAGGAGAGCTCCAAGTTCGCGTGGATACTCGACACCTACAAAGAAGAGAGGGAGAGGGACATGACCATAGATCTATCGTTCTACAAGATCGAGACTAAGAAGTACGTCTTCACGCTCATAGACTGTCCAGGCCACAGGGACTTCGTCAAGAACATGGTTACTGGGACATCTCAGGCCGACTGTGCAATATTAGTGATATCGGCAAAGAAGGGCGAGGCCGAAACAGGTCTGGGCCCTGGAGGCCAGACTAAGGAGCATGCCTTCTTGGCTAAAACGATGGGCGTGAATCAGATAGTCGTTGCAATAAACAAAATGGACGATCCTCTTGTAAATTGGAGCCAAGAGAGGTACAACGAGGTCAAGGACGCCGTATCCAAAATGCTTAAGACGTTCGGTTACGATGTCGGCAAGATACACTTCATCCCGGTTTCAGCGTGGACAGGAGACAACTTGGTGGAAAGAAGCAAGAATATGCCTTGGTACAAGGGACCCACGCTCATCGAGGCCTTGGACACATTCGTGCCACCCCCTAAGCCTACAGACAAGCCCCTAAGGATACCGATTCAAGACGTCTACTCGATAACCGGTGTGGGCACGGTCCCCGTCGGAAGAGTTGAGACCGGTATCCTGAAGGTAGGCGATACAGTCGTCTTCATGCCAGCTAATAAGAAGGGCGAGGTTAGATCCATAGAGACTCACCACGTGAGGATAGAGAAAGCACTACCGGGCGATAACATAGGCTTTAACGTCAGAGGGGTATCTAAGGGCGAGATCAAGCGAGGGGACGTGTGCGGGCACCCCGACAACCCGCCGACGGTCGCCGAGACCTTTGTCGGGAGGATATTCGTCCTCTACCATCCTACTGCCATAGCCAAGGGCTATACGCCGGTGGTCCACGCCCACACAGCAAGCGTCGCCTGCAAATTTGACGAGATACTACAGAAGATAGACCCTAGGACTGGAGCTGTCGTAGAGGAGAAGCCGCAATTCATAAAACAAGGCGATGCGGCGATAGTAAGGTTCAAGCCGATAAAGCCGCTTTGCGTTGAGAAATACTCCGACATTCCGCAACTAGGAAGATTTGCCATCAGAGACATGGGCAGAACGATAGCCGCTGGAGTAGTGATCGACGTGACTCCAGCTAAGCTCCCTTAAGGCTTTTAAATTAATTTTTTGGAGGCCTTTCACTAATGGTCAGGAAAGCGAGGATAAGGCTTTCGAGCCCAAACCTCGAAGACTTGCAACGAGTCTGCGAGGAAATAAAGGCCATATCTCAGAAGACTGGCGTGAGAATTAGAGGACCTATACCGCTACCCACGAAGAGATTGGTAGTAGCCACTCGCAAAGCACCTTCGGGACAGGGATCACACACGTTCGATCACTGGGAAATGAGAATTCACAAGAGATTAATCGACATGGACGCCGAGGACAGAGCCCTAAAGTCGCTCATGAGGGTCAGGATACCTGATAGCGTCCACATAGAAATAGAGCTTATATGAGGTCATAGTAGGCCTTCGTCGTTTTTGAGTTCTCTTAGTCCGCTCACATTTAAAGCCCTAAGTAAAGCTATCCAACCCTCGTCGTAAGGGCT
>JAAOZJ010000028.1 GCA_011605835.1 Thermoproteota archaeon | reverse complement strand
TTCGCCTTCATCAAGGGCAACTACGCAGTCCTCGTCGTCAGCTGGCTTATAATGGACTTCGCCATGGAGGTGCCGGCCACGTACTACGCCCTCTACGTCATGGGCTTGGGCGCGAGCGAGACAGTCGTCGGGCTCATAGGTCTTTGCTACTCCCTCGCCCTCGCCTCAATGCAGTTCCCAGGGGGCTACATAGCCGATAGGTTCGGGAGGAAGCAGATAATATGCGCCATGACCTTCGGAGTGGCCCTGAGCTACTCGCTCTTCGCTCTCGCTCCGTCTTGGCACTTTATACTCTTGGGCAGCGTGTTGGTGGCGATCTTCAACTCCACGTACCAGCCAGCCCTAACGGCCATGATAGCCGACTCGCTACCGCCAGAAAAGAGGGGGATGGGCTTCAGCATAGTCACGCTCATAAGCACTGCCTCCACCACGCCGGGGCCCATAGTAGCGGCCCTCCTCTGTGATGCCTTCGGCCTCATGTCCGGAATGAGGATCGCCTACGCCATGGTGGTCTCCCTCTTCTTGGTAGCGGCCGTCCTGAGGGCTCTTTACTTAAAGGAGACCCTCGAAGCGCACGAGAAGTTGGATGTCGCCGAGCTCTTGAGAAGCTATCCCGTCGCTCTTAGAGAGAGCATTGCGACGTTCAAGAAGCTTTCCAGGTCCCTCACGTTCTTGGTCTTAGTCGCGGCCATGAGTGCCTTCGGCTTCTCCGCCATTCATCCCTTCCTGCCCGTTTACGCGATAAGGGAGCTCTCCGTGGGCGAGGTGCTCTGGGGCCTGATGCTGACGACGATTCCCATCACCACGGTGGTCTTCTCGATGCCGGCTGGGAAGTTGATAGACAAAGTGGGAAGGAAGAAGCCCCTATTGATTGCCATAGCCTTTTTCGCTCTATCGGCATGCCTCTTTGTGCTCGGGGGGTTGCCCCTCTTAGTCTCGTCCCTTGCGCTCATGGGAGCCGGGAGCGTGATGTCGCAGGCAAGCTTCAGTTCGCTGATGGCCGACCTCACGCCCATGGACTACAGGGGGAAGGTGAACGCCTTCTTCAACTTCGCCGCCTCCACGGCTGTGGCGTTTGGAAGCCTCGCAGGTGGCTTCCTTTATGAGCATGTCTCCCCTAGGTCACCCTTCCATCTATCAATGCTATTAGGAGTTGCATCGTTAGTGGTAATAACGCTCTTCGTAGAGGAGCCGAAGGCGAGGGAGAGGTGATCAAGGGCTCTTGCTCCTGGCCATTCACGAGGCCTGAGATAGAGCTTATGCGACGACCTTGGCTACTTAACACTCCTTGAGTGCTCCTCGAGGAAAGAGCGACCTCACAAGGTTCGTCGCTCTAAAGGTGGAGCGCAAGGACGAGAGGAGCCCGTCAAGTCTCTCGCAGTACAGCTCCAATAGCTCCTCCCTCAAGTCCTCGGGGAGGGCACCTTCATCGAGAGCCCTCTTCATCTTCGAGATGTAGGTCCTTCTCAAGAAGAAGAGCCTCGCTCGCAACTTGAAGCTGAAGGCCGATAGCGAAAGGAAAGTCCTTACGGCGAAGGCAAGGGCCGCGAGCGCAAGCCTCAGCGCCAAGGCCTAGGCCTCTTTCACGAGCTTTACGTAGACCCTATTGCCAGTTCTCCTCAAGCTCACCAAGCCCTTTGAGTGTAACCTCCTAACCCTCTCAGCCACGACCCTTCTCGACGCCTTGCCTCTGAGGGCCCTGACCATCCTCGTGAGCTCAGATATCGTCACCTCTCCCTCGGTAGCCGCGAGGGCCTCTATTATCGTCCTCGCCAGCTCGTCCCCGGCCCCAGTTCTTGGGATCAACTTTAAGACAGTCGAGGCCGCCTCTAAGGCCCTAAGCGCTGGCATTGAGAAGACGAGCATGAACCTGCCAGCCAAAGAAATTGAAGGGGCTTGTGGGTCGACCTCTCGGACTAAGCGCTCGATTTCCTCGACCCTCTTTAACAACATAGTCAGCAGGCCCTCAATCCTGCGCAACCGCTCCTCAATCAACTGCGCCACCTGTGGCGTTGCGACCTTGGTGGCGAAGTTCTCTGGGTCTGCCCATCGAGCCTATGAGCTTGTCGAGGAGGCTCGCTATCTTGACCCTCTCCTCCAAGTACTTCCTGACCATGTCCCTTACGACGTCGTCGGGGAGGCCGCTCTCCTTGAGCTTCTTGTAGAAGGCGGCGACCTCCTCGCCGACCCTGTCTCTGCGCATTGCGTCGAGCATCACGTTTATGAGGTCGGCTATCGGCTTCTTTATGTCCTCCAAGAACTTTGAGACGGCGCTCAGCATTTCGCGGATCTCCTCGGCCTCCTTCTTCTCCAAGTCCCTCACCGAGAGTAACTTCTTTGAGCAACTAATTAACAGTGCGGCATAACCCCTGCTCAAATGGTGAGCAGTTTCACGTAAGGAGCGTGAAGGCCGAGCCCTTCATCGTCGCTAGGGCCGTGAGCAAGGCGGACGACGTCCTTCGCGTTGAAGGCTTGAACGTCGGCCTCGGCCTACTTCTTGGGCTGGCTAAGTATCACCCTAGCGTCTACGGCCTTGGCCCCTTGCCTAGAGGCTATTATGGGGTTCAGGTCGAGCTGGCTTATCTCCTCGTTCTCAGCCATCATCTTCGACGCACTAACTATTATCTTGGCCAGGGCCTTGAGGTCCACGGCCTCAGACCCCCTATAGCCTTGAAGTATCTTGAAACCTCTTATCTCCTTCATCATCTCCTCGGCCTCCTCCTCGCTCACGGGCGCTATCCCGAAGCTCACGTCCTTCATGACCTCGATGAATATGCCCCCTAAGCCGAACATGACGGCCGGCCCGAACTCGGGGTCCCTCAGCCCTCCCACGGCCACCTCGACGCCTTTGGGAACCATCTCCTCGATGAGCACGCCCCTTATCGACGCCCTCGGGTTGAACTTCAAGGCGTTGCCCACGACCCTCTCGTAGGCCGCCTTAAGCTCCTCCGCGTCTCTCACGCCCACGACTACGCAGCCCGCGTCGCTCTTGTG
>JAAOZJ010000029.1 GCA_011605835.1 Thermoproteota archaeon | reverse complement strand
GCAGCCGGGCCGCCGGGTATGAGGACTTGCGGGTGGTCCTCGGGCATGACGCCCCTCGCAGCCATGCTCGTGGTCACGATCGCGCCTAAGTACTCCGCGAGCTCTCTGAGCTCCTCCCACGCCTTGGCCCTTGGAACTCCGCTGCCAGCGTGTATCAGCAACCTCTCAGCCTTGTATAAGGTCTTCGCAGCCTCCCTGATCAGCTCTAAGCTCGCGACGGGGCCCTTCGTTGCCCTGTACCTGTGAGGTGGATAGACCTCCACCTCTTCGGCGTCGCCGAATATGACGTCTACTGGAAAGTCGAGGTGCACAGGTCCAGGCCTGCCGGATAGGGCGACCCTTATCGCCCTTTGGACCAGTTCCGGGATTCTCCGCGTGCTGTAGACCACGGCGCTCCACTTCGTAATGGGCTTAAGCAGGTGGTACTGGTCAAGCGCCTGCATAGAGCCGCGGTCGGGATAGCTTCGCCAAGTTTGATTCTGCGCCGTGATGACAAGTAAGGGGACCCCATCAGCAAAAGCCGGATAGACCCCGGGGACCAGATCGGCCCCTCCAGGGCCTACGGTCCCCATGCAGACCCCCATCTCGCCGCTCACCCTCGCGTAAGCGTCGGCCATGCTCGCGGCTGCCTGCTCGTGCCTGCAATTCACGAACCTCATCCCGTACTTTTCTCCGAACCTCTTTATGGCGTCGAGTATCGGAAGCAATTGGGCGCCTGGGATGCCGAAGATGTACTTAACGCCTTCTTGAATCAAGCACTTAACAAGCAGCTCTCCACCCGATATCGCCATTCGACCACCGATAAAAATTCACGCGAAGGCTTTTATCTTTTGGCTCTTGCCTTTTGTTGGACAAAGCCGCTCTCCATTATTGCTATGGTCATTGCATTCCTTATCCGCGCGTCGAAGAATTCGCGACTTAACTGCTCTATCACCATCTTTGCCTTAACTTATGGACTTAACAAAACTTATGAATTTAATAAGCCTCGAGCACACGAAATTGTGGGTGCCTACTCCCTTGGAGCGCATCGAGGAGAGCAAAAGGTGGTTTACGCAAGCACGCCGTGACCTTAAGGCTGCCCGCGACAGCGCTGAAGCGGGCAATCACGAGTGGTGTTGCTTCCAAGCCCAACAAGCGGCGGAGAAGGCCTTAAGGGCGCTGCTGCATGCGTTTGGGAGGCGCGGGTGGGGCCATAGCGTTGTAGAGCTCCTAGAGGAGCTTAAGGAATTAGTAGAAGTCTCTGAGGACATGTTCGTCGCTGCGCGCGAGCTCGACAGGCACTACATACCGTCGCGCTATCCCAACGCCTTTGAGTCCGGCTACCCTGGCATGTACTATGACGATGTGACGGCTACGAGGGCCTTCGAGGCCTCTAAAAAGATCGTCGAGTGGGTAGAGTCATGGCTGAAGAGGTCTGGCGTGGAGTTGTGAGGAAGACCTTAGAGAAGCTCAACAAGAAGCTGGAAGTGGAAAGCGCAATAGTCTTTGGCTCTTGGTCTAGGGGAGGCGGTGGAGAATGGAGCGACGTGGACTTGTTGGTAGTGACAGACGGGGTCAAAAACGTCAACGTCTTGGATAGGTTCTACATCGCAGTTGAATGTAAGGCTCCACGGATGGACCTCTTCCTCTACACGTATGAGGAGTTAGAAAGCATGGCCAAGAAGGGAAACCCGTTGGCCCTTTCCGCCCTCGTAGACGGCTTGCCGATAAAGCTGAGCGAGAGGGTGAGCAACCTCATCGAGTACGCTAGGCGCAGGTATGAAAGGAGAGGGCGCTTCTATGTCGAAAAACAGTTGTTGCAACGCCAACGCTTCAACCCCTCGCCTTGGGCTTGAGTAACAACTTCTATTCAAGATAACTTAGATAACTTAGATGGATCTAATCGCAACTCCTAAGTAGCTGATACTGTTATTAAGGTCTGATGCGATATACTGTCACGGTAGGCCATGCCCTTGAGAGACGAAGTGGTGGACTGGTTAGAGAGCGCCAAGGCCGACCTCGCCCACGCCAAGAAGAGCACTGAGATGGGCGATTACAGCTGGGCCTGCTTCGCGGCACAACAAGCAGCTGAGAAGTCCTTGAAGGCGCTGATCATGCACCTCTTGGGAGAGTACGCGAGGGGCCACGACCTTGTCAAGCTGTACAAGAAGGTTAGGGACTTAGTGAAGTTGGAGGTGAGCGAAGGCGACTTAGCCAGGCTCTCGGCCTACTACACCCAAGCTAGATACCCCAACGCCGGGATCGAGAGGCCGCACGAAGAGATATGCGAGGACATGGCTAGGGAGGCCGTGAGGACAGCGGAGGTGGTCGTGAATGAGGTCTCAGAGGCTATTAGAGATCCGTAGAGAGGTCGTAGAGGTTTTGAAGCGATTAGCCGAGGAGACCGGGGCGACGATATACCTCTTTGGTAGCTACGCCAGGGGGGATCACATGCTCGACAGCGACGTGGACGTAGTCGTGGTCTCCCAAGGCTTCGAGCACATGGACTTTCTCCAGAGGGTCGAGCACGTCAGGAGGATGCTCCCAGAGCACCTAGGCTTCGACGTCATCCCCCTAACGCCGAGGGAGCTGGAGGAGAAGGCGAAGCGAGGCTTTTACCGAGACATATCGAGGTACTGGATCGAGATAAAGCCCCAAGGGGTGAGCTCACGCTAAGAGCGCGCATCCTAGGGACGTGAGGAGGAAAACTGAACCGATCTGTGGGCATCAATCCCTCTTCGTATTACTTCGTGTCGAGGTGATGCGTTCGCTCACGCTCACACGATCGTCGCGTTACGAAAGCTACGAAGCCCCTTGCATCACTCCTTGACCTCTTCGATCCTTATGGCGTTGGCCGGGCAAGCCTCGGCGGCGGCCTTCGCGCACTCGTAGAGCTCCTCCGGTATGATCCCTACCGATACGACCTCGTTTAGCTCGACGCTATACTCGTCGACTACCCTGTTCTTCTGGTCGCCAGAGCCTAGTTCGAAGACCTTTGGACATATGGCCGGGGCGGCACCGCACGACAAGCAAGCAACTCGGTCGACTGTCACGCGATACTTAACCATAGCATATCAAGTGATAGATTTTATTGGTCAATTTAAAGATTTCGCGCGAAATCTT
>JAAOZJ010000030.1 GCA_011605835.1 Thermoproteota archaeon | reverse complement strand
TAAGCAAGAGGTCGACGAGCTCAGGAGATACCATATGTCGGCGGGCCTGGTCCTGACGTACGGCAAGAAGGCCGTCATGGTCTTGGCTGCGAGGGGTGTGGGGCCGCAGACGGCATCGAGGATACTTGCCAAGGATGCTCGAGGCGACGGCACTTTGTTCAAGGACATTTTGGAGGCCGAGAAGAACTACATCAGGACGAGGATGTATTGGTCACAAGATTGATCCGGGCAATCATGAGAGCGGACCTCTTGCTCGACTTGGAGGAGCATCAAGAGCGGATCGTAATTAGACGAGTGACGGTCAACTCGAGTCCACGAGATAGGGCAGGACCTCCAGCTCGACGGACACTTGGCGACCGACCTCTTTGAGCTTCTCGAGTATCATGTTCTTCACCCCTTCGTCATCGCGAAGACCAGTATTGCGAACCCTGCTTGAAGTAATGCTCTCTCGCTACTTCTCTCACCCACTTCGAGGCACAGGCGGTGATTACGTCGCACGTCTTTGAGAGCCCCTCGGCCTCCCCCAATTATTCCCGTCAAGTGCGTTGCGAAGATCCGGACATCTCCGTGCCTTATCCCTTACTGCCTTCGCGTCGCCCCGCGCTTATCATGGTGACGGCGACGTTGGACATGCCGACCCTCTTGATCCTGAACTCTATGTTCCTCTTAATCCCCTCTTTGGAGAAAGTCCTAACGGGCATTTCGAACTTGCCAACTTGCCAGCAAGGGGCACGAGGTTATCAAGGGCTCTCCTATTTCCACGACCTTGCCGCTCTTCACTACGACTTTGGCTCTGCCACGAGCTTTCATTACATGCTCATCGAGCATACGTCACAACGCTATGAAAGCTAAGTTATATAACGAATTTTTATCTTTCTCGACGAAAGGCCACGGACTTCAAGGCTTTCACTATTACTAATACGTTGCTCGAACGCGGCTTTCTTTAAACGAGCGAAGAAAAATTGAAACTAGGGACGAGACCCTCGTGAGATCTCGTCAGTCGAAGCCAACGTCTCCTATGTCAAACGCACGATTAACTACAAGAGGTGCCCAAATCCGATAGAAATGGGAGGAGAATTGGGGAAGGATGAACTAGAGGCATTTCAGTCTAAGCCCGTGGGCATAATCGAGGGCAAGACCACGACGAACGGCTTTAAGGTCAAGATCTTGTCCGATGACGTCGGCAGGAACTCCTTCCTCGAGGTATTTCACGAAGGCACGTATTACGTTTGTGGAATTAAGGAGTTATATAGGACGGAGGAGGGGATTTACGCCGAGTGCTTCGTCATAGGCCAAGGGCCTAAGCTACCCTTCACCCCCGCGAGCCCGGTCTACTTAGCCAGGGAGGAGAACGTCAGGAGGGCGCTAAAGCTAAGCGACGACCCCTCGACCGGGATATACGTCGGCAAGCTAAAGGGGCTGGAATGCAAGGTCTGGCTCCCCGTAAAGAAGCTGGGCAGGATATTCATCGTTGGCAAGCCGGGCTCGGGCAAGTCCTACACCGCCGGCGTGATCATAGAGGAGCTCTTGAAAAAAGGCATACCGCTTTTGGTAATAGACGTCCACGGCGAGTACTCGAGCCTGAAGGTCATGGGCGATGTGACGTCGGAGGAGTTCGACGTCTACCCAAGGTCCTACGCGGAGAACGTAGTGGAGTTCGGAGACCCCAAGATAAACCCCGGGGCCGACGTATCGCTTGAGGCGTTGGGAAGCGCTAATCCCGAAGACCTGATAGTGCCGGGCCAGTGCACCATAATCAACCTCAGGGGGCTCTTGAAGGAGGAGCAGGTATCGCTAGTGGCCTCTCTGCTCGAGAAGGTGTTCCAAGCTGTCGTGGAAGGGAGGCTTAAGCCCTTCTACTGCGTCCTCGACGAGGCGCACAGGTTCGCTGGCAGGGAGAGGACCAAGTCGACGGACGTCGTCAGGAGGTTTGCGCAAGAGGGCAGGAAGTTCGGGGCAGGCCTCATAGTTATAACTCAGAGGCCTCAGCTCCTCGACACGACCGTCAGGGGTCTCGTCGGCACCTGGATAATACACAGGCTCTCGGACCCCAACGACATGAGGATAACACTCGAGAGCGGAGGGCTCGAGAGCGAGTGGGAGAACGTCATCGCTTGGCTCGAGAGCGGCGAGGCCGTCATAACCGGCGAGGCCGTCGAGAAGATACCCATAATGGTCAGGATAAGGCCTCGAGAGACGAGGCACGGTGGCGAAGGCTTCAACCCGCTGGACTACATAGCCAAGCCCAGCACATCCGCCGCGAAGACCCTCGAAAAACTCTCCAAGGCCGTCGTGCGGGACGCGGACAAGCTCCAGAAGCAACCGATATCGGCCCCGGGCCTCCCCCAAGTGTTCTTGCCCATAGCCGTCGACGAGTCCGAGATCTTGGCAAAGATGAGGGAGAGGCTCGCGGACCTCGACCTGAAGTCCATAGAGCTGAACTACATGCCCGCTCTCTTCTGCGAAGTGGAGGCGAGGGTTGAGAGGGAGAACCCTCCGGTCAAGTTCTCGGAGCCCCTCCAAAGGCTGATACCCATAGGCGTGGAAGTCGGGGAGATAAACTGGGACAGCACGCAGGCTTACGGCTTGGAGTTGAAGGACATGGAGTCGGCGGAGCTCCTCCCCTCCCCACCACAGCCAGGCTACTACCAGAAGACGTGTTTCAACATAGCCGATCAGAAGGCGGTCAAGAAGGTCAAGGAGGAGCTCTTGGCCTACGCCGCCACGAAACTCGTCAAAACGATATACTACAGCAAGAAGCTGGGCAAGTTCTCGCTCACAAACGACAGGCAGGCATTCGTGGCCGAGTGCCTCAAGGAGTTGGCTGAAGCGGAACAGAGCGAGGAGAAGGACCTCGAGGAGAAGTACAGGAGGTCCGTGATCGAGATAAACAAGGCCCTAGAGGCGTACAACGATAGGCTCCGAAGACTGGGCGAGCAGTACAACGCCTTGCGCTACGAGTGCGAACAGCTCAACGAGATGTTGAAGGAGGCCAAGAAGCAGAAAAAGCCCATACTCAAGCTCTCGAAGCAGCTCGAGCTCAGGAAGAGCAAGCTCGAGAGCATCAGGGACGAGATGCTGAAGATAAACGCGCAGATAAGGGCCCTGAACGACAAGAAGAAGGCCTTGGAGTCTGAGCGCAAGGAGAGGCTCAGGGAGCTTAGGCTCAAGATGGGCTCTCTTAAGGACTTCGACGTCAGGGCGGCCGTTATCCAGCCGGAGCTCGACGAGCTATCGGTAACGAGCTTCCAGCTGGTCTGGATCCCCGTGTACAGGGCGAAGATATCGGCGGACAAGGGACCATCTAAGGAGATCGGGATATGGTGGAATGCGCTGAACGGTAAGGGCTTTTACGGTTCCTGCATAGAGTGCGGCGCGGAGTTGAGGGACGCCTCGAGCATCGCGCTGTGCGAGGTCTGCCTTAGCCCTCTGTGCCCCGAGCACTCCTCTCAGTGCGCCGTCTGCGGCGCACGTGTGTGTCCCAAGGACTCTTGGACGTGCGACTCTTGCTCGAGGACCCTCTGCTCAAGGGAACCGCCGTCTAGGTGCAGGCTCTGCGAAGCTATGCTGTGCCAAGAATGCGCCAAGAGGTGCGTTGCTTGCGGCGATGAAGC
>JAAOZJ010000070.1 GCA_011605835.1 Thermoproteota archaeon | reverse complement strand
TGGCAAATCTCGTCAAGTCCGCCCGAAACGTAGAGCTGGCGGAGGCCGAGAGGGCCCTCAAGGGGATTGAGGCGGTGATCGAAAGCGAGCTAAAGGAAGAGGCGAGGGCCGAGGAAGTCGAGTACTGAGCCAAAGACCCAGCACACTTCATATTTTTGCTTCAATGTCTCCGTGCCACATGACCTCGAATATCTTCCTAGCCTCCTCGAGGCCCACTCTCCTTGGGTTAACCTCCAGCAATCTAGTCATCTTGAGCATGTTCTCGGCCAGCCTGGCTACGTCCTCCTCTGGGACGCCTATTTCTTGGAGAGACGTCGGCAAGTCCAGGTCCGTCAGCAGGTCAATGACTTCGGCAATTGCCAGCTGGGCCAGCTCCCTAGTGCTCAGCCCCTCGCCCTCGACCCCCATGGCTATGGCCACGTCGGCCAGCCTCTCGGGTATGGCTAGCGCGTTGAACTTCATCACGTAGGGGAGGGCTATGCCGCATGCTACTCCATGCGCTACTCCGTACTTAGCCGCGAAGGCATAGGCCGCCGCGTGTCCCGCGCAGTTGCTGGCATTGCTAAAGGCTAGCCCCGCCAGCAAGGCCGCCTCGCTCATCGACTTCCTGGCGTCTAGGTCTCCCCCGTTGCTATAGGCCCTCCGCAGGTTGGCCGATATCATGCTTATCGCTTTGAGGGCGAGAGGGTCCGTGAACGCGTTGGCGTTGATGGACATGTAGGCCTCGATAGCGTGCGAGAGCGCATCTATCCCGGTAATCGACGTCAGGTGGGGGGACATGGTGATTGTCAGTACCGGGTCGACTATCGCCAAGTCAGCCATGACCTTTTCGCTCACGATACTGTCCTTTATCCCGTCCCTTGTCAAGACTATAGACTTGGAGACCTCGCTACCGCTACCAGCCGTGGTGGGGATTAGTATCAGGGGGAGGCCCTTTCTCGGGACCCTGTCTATGCCCATGTACTGCTCTACAGGTCGAGGGTTGGCTGAAGCGAGGGAGGCGATTTTGGCCATGTCTAGGCTACTACCCCCTCCGAAGCCGACCACGAACTCTACCCCCTCGCGACTCAGAACGCGACCCAGGTACTCCGCGAGCTTCTCAGCTTGGCCGAGCGTGGGCTCAGGGTCGAAGTCGCTGTAGACGATGAAGTCGACGCCAGTCCTCGTGAGCTCGTCCTCGATCGCCTTTATCCTGCCGGACTCGAGCGAGCCTCTTCCGGCGACGATTAGTGCCCTACGGCCAAAGGCTTTGGCAACTTCGCCAAGCTCCTTGGCGGCACCTGCCCCCACGATTACTTCGGGCATCTTGATCTTGTAGGTCCTCAGGCCTCGGAAGTGGCTCAACTACCTGCACCGCTATGAACTTTGTTCGAAGAGAATTAAAAAGGGTTTAGGGCTGGGTTTGTGTTGTCGCCAAGCTCACAGGAGTTGAGGCCGGGGACTTGGGCCTGCCACGCGAGAGGGCCGCAAAACCTCTAAATAACGACCTCGAAGTAGATAATACGTCGGAGCGAAAATGAGGATAGCGTGTCTCTGCGGCGGGGTAGGGGCGGCGAGGTTCCTCCAAGGGCTAGTCCAAGTGGTAGACCCCTCGAGCATCACTGCCATAGTCAACACCGGAGACGATATAGAGATAAATGGCTTGATGGTATCGCCGGACATAGACATCGTGATATACCACTTAGCTGGTGTCGTCGACGAGGAGAGGGGCTGGGGGATAAAGGGCGACACCTTCAACTGCCTCAAGGCCATGGAGAGGTTCAACCTGGAGGCTTGGTTCAAGCTGGGCGACGCCGACCTAGCGACCCACATCTTCAGGACTCACATGTTGAGGAGGGGCTTGAGGCTTAGCGAGGTGACGGAAATGGAGAGGAGGGCCTTTGGTGTAGCGGTTAAGGTCATACCCATGACCGACGACAGGGTCACGACAATGGTCAAGGTCGATGGCAAGTGGGTCCACTTCCAAGACTACATGGTTAAAATGGCATGTCAAGGGGTCGTAGAGGGGGTCGGCTTTGCTGGCGTAGAGAAGGCCAAGCCAGCCCCGGGAGTCATGGAGGCCCTCGAGGAGGCCGACGTCATAATAATCCCTCCCAGCAATCCCATAGTCAGCATAAGGCCTATATTGTCTATAGAGGGCGTCAAGGACGCGGTGGCCAAGGCCGAGAGAGTAGTTGCCGTGAGTCCGATAGTCGGGGGTAAGACCATCAAAGGACCCGCTGACAAGCTCATGGCTGCACTAGGCTTTGAGGTGTCGCCTAAAGGTGTCGCCGAGATATACAAGGGCTTGATAAAATTCATGGTGATAGACCAAGTGGACTCGCACTACGCTCCTCAAATAGAACAGATGAACATAAAGGTAGGGGTCACGAATACCATCATGAGGGACTTAGAGAGCAAGAAGGCTTTGGCAGCCTTCGCGTTGAACTTGGCGCTGGGTAGGCAACCATGACCGTTGTCGAGAGGTACTTAATAACATTGGTCGTGAACGAGATCGATGTAGTCGAAGGAGAGCTCGTCAGGACTTACGCCCCGATAACTATATCGAAGCTCGTCAGAATGTTACCCGTAAGGTCCAGGGTCTACAAGTTACCCGACAGGGCGTACTTTCAAGTGGGCTTGAAGATGGACGTGGAGAAGCCCAGGGAGCAAGTTGCGAGAGGCGACATAGCCTTCTGGCCTCAGGCCTCCGCGATGGCACTATTCCTCAAGGACTCCAAGCTTACGCAACCGGTGAGCCTGATAGGCAAGGTCACTAAAGGGCTCGAAGTCGTGGAGAGAGCCCCGATGGGCGCATCCATAGTCGTCAAGCTGGTTACGTAGACCTGTTCTCGCTTCGCACGAAGCCAGTGAAGGGCGGCGGCTCGTCTAGACTTATTATCGGTATGGCTATCCAGCCGGGCTTAGAGCCCTCGGACACGGTCACGTACTCCCTATTCTCCTCGGTCCTGATCAACAAGTACTTGCCGCTGAGCTTCTCGTTGCTTACGTAATGGTAGAATATCGGGAGCCCGTACAGGTTGTAATAGTCGTGGTACACCGCGAACAAGCCGTAGACGTGCTTTCCCTCGTGCTCGAAGTGTATTATGTAGATCATCTGGCCCAGGGTGGACATGGAAGCCGCGAACCTAGCCAAGTCGCTTAAGCTCTTGACCCTCACGAGAGTCGTAGGCTCTATCTTCCTCTCTGGCGCGGTCATCTCCTCTAAAGCGCCGTCGACCGCTTATAAGCTTTCAGCGATCCCAACGACGTCATCCCCGTGCTCCCTTAACAAGTTCAAGACGTCCTCGTAGTCCAAGTCCCGCCACTCTGCGTAAGCGTCCGCGACGGCAAACCATGGGCCCGACCTGATGTTCAAGCACACTATCAGGTCCGCGCTTCTCGAAAGCCTCAGCAACGAGTCTAGGCATCCAGTCGGCGTCGCTATGACGACCTCCCTCGCCTTCTTGGACCTGACGAACCCTACGGCGGCAGTCATCGTGTAGCCAGCGGCGATGCCGTCGTCGACTAGGACCACCTTGAGGTCCTTTAAGGAGGGGTAGCTCCTCCCTCCCCTCAGCAGCTCGTTCCTCTTCCTTATCTCCTTGAGTTGCTCCTCCACAGCCTCTTGGATGTCATTATCGCTCAATCCTATGCTCCTAGCGAAGGCCTCGTCTACGAAGTAGCTTCCATCGGGGCTCACAGCCCCGAAGCCAGCCTCCCTATTCCAAGGTATCAAGAGCTTTCGGCATATCAGGATGTCGAACTTAGAGGCCAAAACCTTCGAGACCATGAGGCCCACTGGAACCCCTCCCATGGGTATGGCAAATACGTAATCCGCTTCGCTGAGGACGGAACGACAGGCTTCTCCGAGCAACGTGCCAGCGTGGAGCCTGTCCTTGAACACGCAGAACTTGCCAAGTAGCTCCTCGTCGTACACCACGTTGCCTCTTCGAGAGAGCTTCATGGGTCTCCCAAAGCTAATTTCTTTGCCCTCGTTTTTATCTTTCGAGTGGCTCTAGACTTGGATCGCGCGCCTCTTGAGAGTGATTGCTTAAGTAACATGCTTACCCGGGCTAACAAATTTAAGGCCCAAGTGTTGTGAGATAGAACGTGAGGATTGAGGGCGTATGAGCTTGGGTTCTCAAAACCTCAAGGCCTTCTACTCGGCCATGGACGAGATACTCTCTTTCCTCAAGGACTTAAAGGAGAAGCTAAGCAACTCCGAAGTGGACAAGATGATCGGCATGCTCCTCGAGGCCTGGGGATGGGGCAAGATAGTCCTAGTCGTCGGAGCTGGTCGAAGCGGCTTGGTCGGCAGGGCCTTCGCCATGAGGCTAATGCACTTGGGCTTCAGGACGTATGTCGTTGGCGAGACCATAACCCCAGCCATAGGCCCCAACGACGTTTTAGTTGCGATATCGGGCTCGGGCTCGACGGCCATAGTGGTCACGGCAGCGGAGGCGGCCAAGAAGGTTGGGGCCAAGGTTATAGCCATAACCTCGTTCAGAGATAGCCCCTTAGCCAAGATAGCCGATCACGTAGTCGTGGTCCCCGGCAGGACCAAGACCGCGGTCGAGCAGGACTACTTCTCGAGGCAGATACTAGGGATACACGAGCCCCTAGCTCCTCTGGGCACGCTTTTCGAGCTTGGAACCGCCGTATTCCTCGACAGCATAGTGGCGGAGCTCATGTACAGGCTGGGCAAGTCAGAGATCGAGATGAAGTACAGGCACGCGGTAATAGAGTAATCGCTGAGCCGTCGCTAAGAGCTAGCCCCTTAGTCGCGGCTCAAGTCTTCGAACACGGCCTTGCAGTCTATGTTCTTCGCTACAAGCTCTTTGGCGATCCCTATCCTCTTGGTATCTTCAGGCTTTATCCTACCGCTGAGCCTATTTATCATTTGTACCGTGGTGTAGGTGTCGTAATTGACGAGTATTAGTGGTACCCCCTTCTCCTCGGCTTTAGCGATGACCTTCGAACCAGGGTGTATGCCCCCTGTCAAGACGATGGCAGCCGTAGGCGTCTCGAGAACGGATAGCAGTAGATCCGTTCTGTCGCCGCCCACTATCGCGAGCTTATTCGCGATCCTCCTCGCGTAAATCAAGGCCGATTCACAACCCATAGCCCCGATGAGTATCGTCTCGTAGGTGTTGTCGATTTTATCGGGCGCCGTCAGCACCTCGCCGTTGAGGCTCGTCACTATCTCCCTTATGGTCGGGTTTAGAAGGGCTGGCACCTCTTGTATGAGGCCGTAGACTCTCACACCTGCCTTCTCCAATAAGGGCACTATGTCCTCTTGGACGTGGTAGCGAAGGTGGTATGGAACGAACGTCAGGGCTACCCCTTGCAACTTTGCCCCCATGCCCTCAATGAACTTCCTCTTGAGCAATATTTCGTCCACGAACTCCTCTGTTGTAACTTTAACGGTGAGGAGTATCTTCGCGCCAGTCCTCTTAGCTATCTCGGGAGCGGAGAGACCTGCTACTAAGCCCGTCTCAACGCTCTTAAATCCTCCGAGCAACACGAGATCGTAGTCCTTCTCTGCTTGAGAATAGGCCTTGAATATCTCTTCTTTACCCCGCTCTCCCAATTTTAGGAGCTTCTCGATGAAGTGCTCGTCAACTACTACGGGGCACAGTATCTCATACGGGTGAGGAAGCCCTAACACCTTTTTCATCAGTACGACGTCTCCATCCGTCAATTTTCCTTCAACCATGGTATCAGCGATGCCTATCGGCTTCATGTAGCACGCCTTGAG
>JAAOZJ010000031.1 GCA_011605835.1 Thermoproteota archaeon | reverse complement strand
TGGAAAGAGTTAAAGACTTTAAGCCCTGGGCCAACCATTAAGCGGGCGATCGCGGGGCCCGAGAAGGGTGAACCATGAGCACGTTGGAGGACGCTTTAGGTACTAAGGAGCTGAAGATAGCATGCCACCGTTGCGGCAAATTGTTGGGCGTCTACCGCGGAGAGCTCTTTTACTTCGTGTCCGACAGTCCCATCACCATACTTTGTTCGAGGTGCCTCGAGGAGGCGAGCTCGAGAGAGGAGCTGGTGGAGCTCGGGGCTCTGGCGAGGGCCTTCGTCGAGTGCGTGAGGGACTTGGGAAGGCGCGAGAGGGGTTGGAAGGTCCCTATATGAGTGACGGAAGTTACCTATGTCACCGAGGGCCTGATGACTGGCACGCAACTAAGAAGGTGTAGCACTCACACTTGATAACGACATAGATAATTCTGTAACTTATGTGGCGACGTTGAACATAGCATGGACAATACCACTACTCAAGTTAACAGAACTGCATAGAGGAAGGTTTAATAGAACAGCTTTTTCTTAAAAGATGTCTCCATGGACATCCAGATACGCGAGGAGGAGAAAGACAAATACATAGAATTCCTTCTCCGACAGTAGGTTGGTTAATGCGCTCTGGTTTCTAGCTGTTGAAGACAGATTCGGCCTCGAAGCCGCTGTGGAGCTGAACGAGAAAGTCTGGGAAGAGATGGGTGGCAGGTCCGCGAGAGAGATAAAGAAGAGGTTCGAAATTAAGGAAGGTGGGCTAAAGGGGTTTTTAAGGGCTATTAAATATTTCCCGTGATGCATAATTCTTGGCTTTGAATTTGAGGAAAGAGAGGGGAGGTTGTTCCTAAGAGTTCGCAACTGTCTGCCACAAATCGCGAGAATTAAGAGCGGAAAGGGAGAGTTCCCATGCAAGAGTATGCATCTTAAGGAGTTCAAGGCCTTCTGCGGAGAAATAGATGAAAAACTAAGCGTAAAATGCGTCTTCGCGCCGCCAGATGACCATCCCAGCGATTGTTTCTGCCTCTGGGAGTTTACAGAAGATATGGGCTAATGTGCTCATAAGGCCTTATACGAGCTGATTATGGGGCCTCGTCAATTATACTTCGATGACTCCATCGGCTCATGCTCAATCGACAGCAACCTTGAGGGCCTCGAAGACCTTAGCTACTATCTCACGAGCCCTGAGGGCCTTAGCTACAAAGCCCCTTGCGTGTGCTTCGGTGTAAATGTCATCGGGAGTCAAGCCTCCGCTAGGCTCGCCGTAGGCTGACCTTCCGTGCTCTGGGGCGAGTTCTCTCGCTATGGAGGCCAGCTCACAGACCTCTTCTGCGAGGCTTTGTGGAACCCTATTCAAGAGTCTCAACAGCTGGCTCGAGGGATCGTGGCTCCACGTGGGCACTTCGTAGAGTGCTACGATCGCTTTCGCGAAGTTCTCTACGGCCAGCTGAGCGAAGTGCACAGCGCCAGCCCGATCGCCAAGAGCCAATAACCTCTCGGCCCTCGCCAAGTGGCCCCTCGCAAGCCTGAAGCGGTAGAGCGCCTCGTTCAACGGGTCCAAGCTCAAAGTAGCTCAACCCTCTCCATGGGCTTCGGCAAGACCCAGCAGTAGGCCCTGCCATCCTTCAAGCGCTTGAGGCCGAGCTCTCGAATCCTCCTCCGAATGCTCTCGAGGAACTCCTCCAAGCCTCCGACCCTATCAACAACGACTATCGCGTCGGCGTACACGTTCAACAGGAGGGGGGTCACGATCTTGGGTCTCAGGAACTCCTTGAGCTTCGCGTCGACCACGGTGATTGACTCAAACGAGCTCGCTAGGCGCTCTGCCACGAGCTCGTAGAGGTGCCGACGGAGCTCCACCAGGTCTCCGAGCGGAGCATCACCGTGCAACAGGAGGAGGTCGAGGTCGCTCCTCTCGCTAGCCTCTCCGCGGGCGAGCGAGCCGAACAGGAGGACGGCCTTCACGTAACTCGGCAAGTCGCTCAACCTCCGTCGTAGTTCTTCGAGGACGGCGTCCCGGTCGAGGGCCTCGGCCACTGCGCGCCCTGGAGAGCGGTGAGCGTGTTTTGCCTGCAAAGAGCGGCCCCCTAATTGAAAAGCTCGACGCCAGGTCTTTTAAATTGGGTGCTCTCCACGGCCTTCGTTGTCGCGGCCCCCTTAACCCCCAGAGGTCGAAGGAAGGCGTCCCTGTTGTGGGCGCCTAGCCAACTCGACGGCCCGTTACCACTTAGCCCCAAGCCGAGGTGAAAAGGGTAATAAGGGTGGGGAGGCGGGAGTCGAGGCTGAGGGCCTCGGCAAGGGAGGCAGATGGGGCGCGCAACGAGGGCTTGGATCTCAAGGAAGGGCTGGTACGTAATTATACTATTTGAGGACGGCTCGAGGACGACCATAAGCTTCAAGGAGTTCCTGAAGACCTTCAAGGATTACTCGAGGGCTGTCAACGAGTACGCGTCGTTCGTCTGGGCGTCAATGGGGGGCGACGAGAGGGCCTATTGGGTCGCTAGGGAATTGGTGCAGTTACACTCTGAGCTCTGAAGCGGATTGTTGGGGCAACAGACCCAATTGTGCTCATTGCCCGTACCACTATAAGCTCTCTTACTGTCCGATATAGCGTCTTCACGGGTACCCTTTCAAGCAACGCCCAAGCAGTCACCCAAAGGTGCTGTGATAGAGGCGCAAGGTATCGAGTGACGCCGAACAACTGGTAGAAAGGGTCAAGCCGCTGAAGGAAGAG
>JAAOZJ010000076.1 GCA_011605835.1 Thermoproteota archaeon | reverse complement strand
TAACGTCGCTGGGCCTCCACTCGAACTTGTAGTCTATCATGGTAGAGTCGAAGCCGTCCCTACCGCTCATGACCTCTATCAACAGCGCGCAGTCCTCGACGTCCACCGTCATCGGGCCTATTTGCTCGAGGCTACAGGCGTAGGATATCAAGCCGTACCTGCTGACGGTCCCGTAGGTGGGCTTCAGGCCCACCACGTTGCAGAAGGCCGCCGGGCACCTTATCGAGCCCCCGGTGTCCGAGCCCAGCGCTACCGGAGCCATCCTCGCAGCCACGGCCGCCCCGCTCCCGCCGGACGAGCCTCCGGCGACCCTGTCTAAGCTCCACGGGTTCCTCGTGGGGCCGAAGGCGCTTAGCTCTGTCGAGGAGCCCATGGCGAACTCGTCCATGTTCGTCTTGCCGATGACTATGGCCCCCTCGGCCTTGAGCCTCCTTATCACTGTGGCGTCGTAGGGGGGCACGTAGCCCTTCAATATCTTGGAGGCGCACGTGGTCTCTATCCCCTTAGTCGATATGACGTCCTTGACCGCTATGGGGACGCCGACGAGCTTGCCTCTGAATCCCTTCTTCAAGGACCTCTCGAGCTCTTCGGCGCTTCTCATCGCATGCTCCTCGGCTATTGTTATGAAGGCATTTATCTTGGGGTTGAGCCTCTTCGCCCTCCCCAAGTAGGCCTCCACCACGTCCACGGGGCTCAGGGCCCCACTAGAGACGAGCTCCGCTATCCGCCTCGCCGACAGCGATAGCACGTCCAAGACCTACACCATCCTGGGGGCCTTGATGTAGCCCTCCTCCTTGTGGGGTGCGTTCGCCAAGGCCTCCTCCTGCGCCAAGCGCTCCTCGCTGACCTCGTCCTCCCTCATCACGTTCGAGAGGCCTAGGACGTGGAAGGCCGGCTCGACGTCGCCTACCTCCACCTCGTCTATGACGCTGAAGTACTCCAATATCCTGTTGAGGTCCCGCAAGAAGGCTTTCTTCTCGCTCTCGGTCAGCTTAAGCTTGGCGAGCTCGCACAGATGGTCGAGGAGCTCAGGCGTAATCGTTATCTTGCCGCCCTCCTCCATAGTCCTTCACTTCAAGAGCGATGGGCTAGCTATTAACGATATCGCTCTCAAACGCTGGGGAAAAGGCTTTAAGCCCACTCGATGGACCTTCTATCCTCTCTGCAAGAGGTCTAAGGAATATGAGGTTAGAGGTTCTCGAGGAGAGGTGCGCGGCCTGCGGCGTGTGTGAGCTCACCTGCGCCTTGGCTCACTTCAAGGTTAACAACCCCAAGAAGTCAGCGATAAGGGCTGAGATGTGGGTGTTGAAGGACGACGTGAAGATGCGCATCAAGGTCTGCAGGCTTTGCGAGGAGAAGCCGTGCATTAAGGCTTGTCCCTCGGGCGCTCTGAAGTTCGATGGCCGGCGCGTAGAGGTCGACGAGGCTCTTTGCACGCTCTGTAAGAAGTGCGCTCCGGCGTGTCCCTTCGAGGGCATATTCTTCCACGAGGACCTGAGGATCCCATTGGTTTGTGATCTGTGCAACGGGGACCCCCAGTGCGTCAGGATGTGTCCAACGGAGGCCCTGAGGGTCACTGAGTCCTAGGAGGTGGCCGAGGTGATAGCGAGAGGAGGCTACATGAATAAGATCGCTAGGGTAAACTTGACTAAGAGGGAGGTCAAGGTTCAAGAGCTCACAGAAGAGCTCGTCTTAAACTACGTAGGGGGGAGGGGCTGGGGGGCCAAGATGTTGTGGGACGAAGTGCCGAGGGGCGTGGAGCCCTTCTTCCCCGACAACAAGGTCGTGATAGCCACGGGGCCCTTGACCGGGACTTACTTCACTGGTACCGGCAAGACGACTCTCTGCTCCAAAAGCCCCATGACGGGGGCCTACGGCGACAGCAACGTCGGGGGGAGGTTCGGCGTCGAGCTCAAGCAGGCAGGGTTCGACGCCTTGATAATAGAGGGGAAGAGCGACAAGCCCGTGTACGTGAAGGTCTTCGACGGCGAGGTGAGCATCGAGAAAGCCGACCACCTATGGGGCCTAGGCTCCATAGAAGCCGAGGAAGCCCTCAAGCGGGAGCTCAACGATAGGTCGATTTCCTGCTTGACGATAGGCCCCGCTGGGGAGAACTTAGTATGCTTCGCCAGTATAACATCGGACTTCGGCAGGCAGGCCGGTAGGACCGGCATAGGGGCAGTGCTGGGCTCTAAGAAGGTCAAGGCCGTCGTGGCCTCGGGCTCTATGGACATACCGATCTACGACGTCGAGTCAATGATTGAGGTAGCTCGAGAGGCTTACGAGTACTGCTTCAAGAACGAAGGGCAGAAGGCTTGGATAAGGCAAGGGACTATGCAACTGATATTATGGAGCAATGAGAACTCGGCTTTGCCCACGAGGAACATGAGTGAAGCGGTTTATGAGAAGGCCGAGATGATAAGTGGAGATGCCATGGAGTCGAGGGTCAAGATAGGGAACCATGGGTGCTTCTGCTGTGCGATGCCATGCGGGCAGATATCGAGGGTCAAGGAGGGGAAGTTCGCGGGTACAGTCGTGGAGGGGCCTGAGTACGAGACGGCTGCCATGATAGGTAGCAACTGCGCTCTCAACAGCATAGAGGAAGTGGTCAAGCTCAACAGGCTCTGTGACGAGCTTGGCTTGGACACCATATCGACCGGAGGCGTCGTCGCCTTCGCTATAGAGTGTAAGAGGAAGGGGCTGCTGAAGGGAATCGAGGCCGACTTTGGCGACGTTGACGGGATAGCCAAGCTGGTCGAGGACATAGCCTACAGGCGTGGAATAGGCGACCTCCTAGCGCATGGGACCAAGAGGGTCGCGGAGAAGCTGGGCGGCGAAGCGGTCAAGGTAGCCATGCACGTCAAGGGGCTCGAGATATCGGCTTACGAGAGCAGGGCGGCTCCGGCTATGGCCTTGGCCTACGGAACGTGCGACATAGGAGCCCACCACAACAGGGCCTGGGCGATAACTTACGACATCAAGGTGGGCAGGACGCTGTACACCCCCGACAAGGCCAAGTGGGTCATCTATTTACAACACGTCAGGTCCCTCTTCGACATACTGACCTGCTGCAGGCTCCCTTGGGTCGAGCTTTCGTTGCCCCTGACGTACTACGAGAGGCTGTACAGGGCGGTTACGGGCATAGACCGCAAGTTCGACGACCTGTTGATGGTGGCCGAGAGGGTGTACAACTTGACCAGATGCATTTGGCTGAGGGAGTACCCGCACATGGACCGCTCATGGGACTACCCCCCACCTCGGTGGTTCGAGGAGGGACTCCCCTCAGGCCCGTTCAAGGGAGTTAAGCTCGACAGAGAGGGCTACGGGAGGCTACTTGACGAGTACTACAGGCTGAGGGGCTGGGACCGCAATGGCAGGCCAACTAAGTCCAAGCTGAGGAGCCTGGACCTCGGCTTCGTCGTCGAGGAGCTAGAAAAGCTGGGCGTCGATCTATCTGAAGGATGATGGCTCGCTTTTTCATCAAACTTTTAAAAGCTTTCATGCTTGCTTTACACCCTCTCAAGTACGATGAGGATGATCATGGAGTAATTCCTAGCATTCGACAACTAACGTAGAATTATTAGACGCTAGACGAAAGGCATAAATAGTCGACACGTAACCACCTTTCTCTCAACATTTCCCCTTATCATGGGGTATCAAGCCTTGAGGCCAGATGATGACGTAGGGATCATTGGTTATGGGGTTTACGTCCCGGTCTACAGGATTAGGACGGCTGAGATAGCTCGCGTGTGGGGCAAGCTCAACGACGACCTTCCGGTGGAGGAGAAGGCCGTCGCCGGGCCCGATGAAGACGCGGTTACCATAGCGATCGAGGCCGCGAGGTACGCCATCAGGAGGGCCGGCATAAGGCCCGACGAGATAGGGGCCGTCTACGTGGGGACGGAGTCCAAGCCCTACGCCGTCAAGCCCTGCAGCACGATAGTCGCGGAGGCCATCGGGGCTACCCCCAACGTATTGGCCGCGGACTACGAGTTCGCCTGTAAGGCTGGTACCGAGGCCTTCCAAGCCTCGATAGGCTTGGTGGCCTCGGGCATGGTCGAGTACGCCATGGCCATAGGGGTCGACACGGCCCAAGGGAGGCCCGCCGACGCCCTAGAGTACACGGCTGGCTCCGGCGGCGGGGCCTTCATATTCGCCAAGAAGAGCCATGAGACTATAGCTTACGTCGAGGGCAGCTACTCGTTCGTGACTGACACGCCTGACTTCTGGAGAAGAGACGGTGATCGCTACCCCTACCACATGGGCCGCTTCACGGGGGAGCCCGCCTACTTCAGGCACACGGTCATGGCCGCCAAGAGCTTGATGGCTGAGCTGGGGCTGAGGCCAAGCGACTTCGACTACGCAGTTTTCCATCAGCCGAACTGCAAGTTCCCGCTGAAAGCCGCTCGCTACCTCGGAATACCGGAGGAGAAGGTCAAGCCAGGCCTCGTGTGCTCGATGATAGGGAACACGTACTCCGGGTCCTCGATGATAGGGTTAGCCGCAGTCCTAGACGTTGCTAAGCCGGGCGACAGGATCTTGTTGGTGTCCTACGGCTCTGGCGCTGGTAGCGACGCCTTCAGCTTCGTAGTCCAAGATGCTATAGAGGAAAAGAGGGATAGGGCTCCCAAGGTCTCGGCCTTCCTGTCTAGGAGGAAGGAGATAGACTACTCGATGTACGCCAAGTTCAGGAACAAGATACTGATGTGAAGTGCCGGCCTATGAGAGATGTCGCAGTGATATCCGTCGGCTACACTAGAGTATCGGAGCACTGGGAGAAGTCCCTCAAGGGGCTTTTCGTAGAGGCCTCTCTAAAAGCCCTCGAGAGCGCGGGTCTCAGCGCGAGGTCTTTGGATGGGGTATACGTGGCGAACGCCCTCTCGGGGTACATCCAAGGACAGACGAACTTGGCGAACGTCTTGGCCGATAGCCTAGGGCTCTACGATAAGTTCGCGATATCGATAGATGCCGGAGGGGCCTCAGGCGCCCTTGCGATACACGAGGCCTACATGGACGTGGCCCACGGCATAAGGGACCTGGTCTTGGTCTGCGGGGTCGAGAAGATGAGCGAGGCGTCGCCTCAAGACGTCGTATCCGCGCTGACTTCGGCCCAAGACCAAGAACAGTTCAAGTACACGGGCATAACCGTCCATAGCCTAGCTGCGCTGATCTACAAGGCTTACTTGAAGCGCTACAAAGCGAGACAGGAGGACGTCGCGCTGATGTCCGTTGTGGACCACGAGCACGCCCTTACATGTAGCCACGCCCAGTACCCGTTTAAGCTGTCCGTCGAGGCGATAATGGACTCGGCCTTCCTAGCAGAGCCCGTAAGGGTCCTCGAAGCCCCGTCTCCCGGCGACGGCGCCGCCGCGATAATCATGTGCCCGCACGAGATGGCTAAGGAGCTGGGGCTACCGCACGTGAGGGTCGCCGCCTCGGAGGTCGCTCGAGACAGAATTAACCCGATGGAGAGAGAGGATCTGCTGGCCATGAGGGCATTAGTCGAGGCCTCACGGAGGGCTTACGAAAAGGCCAAGGTTAAGCCGTCGGACCTGAGCTTCGCGGAGCTCTACGATGACTACTCCGTGATGGGTGTCATAGCCCTCGAGAGGCTGGGGCTTTGCGACCCAGGCGGAGGCGTGGAGCTACTCAAGAGAGGTGAGGTCACGCTGAAGGGCTCCGTGCCGGTGAACACGTTCGGCGGGCTCAAGGCCCGCGGAGCGCCCCTCGGGGCCGTCGGTGTCTACCAAGCCGTCGAGGCCTTCTTACAACTGACCAACAACGCCGGGCAGAACCAGGTTAAGGGCGCGAGAGTTGGGTTAACGCACACAAGCTGCGGGTTCAACTCCGTGGTGGTCATAAACCTGTTCGAGGTGTGTTGCTGATGGTCACCTCTGCCTACTGGAGGACTAGGCTTCACAGATACAGGCTCGTGGGGAACAGATGCGCTGTGTGCGGCAAAGCCTTCTTCCCCCCGCGCCTCGTGTGCTCCTACTGCGGCTCGACGAAGCTGGAGGAGTGCAAGCTGCCCGAGAGGGGCAGGCTGGTGGAGTACACGGTCGTGTACTCAGCGCCCAAGGGCTACGACGTCGTGGTGCCCTACGTGGTCGGCATAGTGGAGCTCGAGAACGGGGTAAGGGTCGTGGCCCAAATAACTGACGTAGACGTCAACGAGGTCAAAGAAGGCATGGAGGTCGAGCTGACCATAAGGAAGTTGCCGGAGCAACTTGAAGGCGGCATGATCTGCTACACGTACAAGTTCAGGCCAGTGATAGGTTGACTCGCTTCATTTAATCGCTCCTCAAGGTCCTCGACTCAGAGATGTCACCTGTCTGCTCGGACGCGCCCAGCGCGCAGAGCGCTCAAGTGGTCAGAGACCTTTTAAGCTGAAGACTATGCTAAATGAGTGGTCGGTGCCCTTAGTGCTCAATGCGGCGGTGACCAAGAACAAGGCGATCTTGTTAGGAGAGAACGTGGCCTGCGACGCCCACGAGGACGGAAGGGGGGTAAGAGTCGTAACCCACGCCCACTACGACCACGTCTTCGGCCTAAGGGATAGCCTGAGGAAGTGCGGAGCGGTCTACGCCACCCCGCTAACGAGGGACATGCTTTGTGTCCTCTACGGCAGGAGGGCTGAGGAGGTCGTACCCCTGAGGTACGGGGAGCCGGTGATGGTCGGCGCCGACGTGATGACGTTTTACCCCTCGGGCCACATACCCGGCTCGGCTCAGGTTTTAGTGGAAGACCCCGAGGGAGGCAGGGCCCTGTACACTGGCGACTTCAGGCTCCCGGGGGCGCCGGTCATCGACGCGGATGTCCTGGTCATAGAGGCGACCTACGGGCATCCGAGGTGCGTCAGGCCTCCGATAGACGAGGTATACGATGCGTTGATGGAACTCGTGAGCAGCGAGGTCCGGAGGCAACCAGTCCACATATACGGCTTCTACGGGAAGGTGCAGGAGGTGATGGAGGTCCTACGGAGGAACGGTATTCGAGAGCCCTTCCTAGCTGAAGGGAAGATGTACGAGCTGACGACTGTCTGCGCCAAGCATAACTTAGGAATCCGTGACGTGATAAATGCGACGTCGAGCGAGGGGCTCGATGTGCTCAGAGGCGATGGAGGTTACGTCTTCTTCAAGCATACGTCGAAGTTGGGCGAGAAGGTGAGGGGCTTGAAGATCCACCTGACGGGGTGGGAGTTCAAGGTCACGCACAGGAAGGTGTCCAATGACACGTACAGGGTCTCCTTAAGTAGCCACAGCGACTTCAACCACCTCTTGGCGTACGTGGAGGACTGCAGGCCTAAGCTGGTCATAGTCGACAATAGCAGGGACGGTTATGGCGCGGAGTTCGCGCGAGAGGTCAAGAGGAGGCTGAAGATAGAGGCCATTGCCATGCCTTGAGCTTGGAAGAGCTTTTATATCTAACGGCAACTAGGATGCTGTGGTCTTCAGAGGCGAAGGTGCTGAGCGATGAGCATCGCGGATAAGGTGATGGAGCTGGCGAGGAGGAGGGGCTTCTTCTGGACCTCGGCGGAGCTCTACGGTGGCGTGAGCGGGTTCCTAGACTTCGGCCCCCTCGGCAAGCTCCTCAAGAGGAAGATCGAGGAGAAGTGGCGCTACTGGTTCGTCCTGAGGAATCAAGATTTCGTCGTGGAGATAGAGACGCCGATAATAGCGCCGTACAAGGTCTTCGAGGCCTCGGGACACGTCAGCCATTTCACGGACTACATGGTCGAGTGCTTGAAATGCGGGAGGAAGTTCAGGGCGGATCACGTGATAGAGGAGCAGACAGGGCTTTCAGGGCTCGAGGGGTTGAGCGAAGAGCAATTGACCTCCATAATTGTCGAGAAAGGGGTCAAGTGCCCCGAGTGCGGAGGTCATCTGGGGGGCGTCAAGAAGTTCAACCTCTTATTTAAGACGGCCATAGGGCCCTACAGCGAGAACGTCGGCTTCGCCAGGCCTGAGGCGGCCCAAGGCATGTTCACCACCTTCAACAGGGTGTACAACGTCACCAGGAACAAACTGCCACTGGGCATAGCCCAGGTAGGCAAAGTCATGAGGAACGAGATATCTCCCAGGCAGGGCCCCATAAGGTTGAGGGAGTTCACGATAATGGAGCTCGAGCTCTTCTACGACCCCCAAGAGCCCACGTGCCCCGTCCTCGACAGGGGCGAGGTCTTGAGGCTGGTCCCCGAGGAGCGAGTCGCCAAGAAGGACTTAACCCCCATCGAGGTGACGGTCGACGAGGCGCTCAAGCGGGGGCTCGTGGCTTGCGAGTGGCTCGCGTACTTCATGGTCACGGCCCAGAAGTTCGTTCAAGACCTCGGGATCCCGTGGGACAAGCAGATGTTCGTAGCTAAGCTACCCCACGAGAGGGCCCACTACGCCTCTCAGGTCTACGACCAAGTCGTCAAGCTGGAGAGGTGGGGATGGGTCGAGGTCTCCGGGCACGCGTTCAGGACGGACTACGACCTGAGAGGTCACATGGCCTCAAGCGGGGAGGACTTGAGGGTCTACAAGCAATTGCCAGCGGAGGTGGAGGTCGAGGAGGTGGAGGCGAGACCGGTTGTGGAGGCGATAAAGGAGGACTTCGGCGCGGAGGCGCCTGCCGTCGTCAATGCCTTGAAGCTCATGCCGGGGGAGAGGGTCCTAGAGGAGATTCAGAGCAAGGGGTTCTTCGAGATGGGCAAGTTCAGGGTCTACCAAAAGCACGTCAGCTTCGAGAAGGTCAAGAAGGTGGTGAAGGGTCGAAGGTTCATACCCTTCGTCGCGGAGCCATCCTTCGGCGCTGAGAGGCTCGTGTACGCGACCATGGAGTACGCGTACAGAGAGAGGGAGGGCAGGACCATATTGTCGCTTCCCCCGGACGTGGCCCCGATAGAGGCCGTCGTCCTGCCGCTGGTGAACAGGGATGGGCTCCCCGAAAAGGCTATGGAGGTCTACAACGCGCTGAAGCTCAGGGGGCTAGTGGTCGAGTACGATGACTCGGGGTCCATAGGCAGGAGGTACGCTAGGGCTGACGAGATAGGCGTGCCGCTCGCGATAACCATCGACCACCAGACTATGGAGGACGGCACGGTAACCGTGAGAGACAGAGACACGTGGAGGCAGGTGAGGTGCCCGATAAGCGAGCTGCCCGAAGTGATCGAGGCCTATGTCAAGAGGAGGGAGGCGAAAGGAGCTTTAAAGGAGCTCTTCCAATAAATGGAAGCTGGACAGGTTAAGGGGTCATGCCTCGAGTTCCGTGAGGTGGTTTCATGAGCAAAGTCGTGGAGAGGAGGCTAAAGCTGAGGAAGAGGGACGAGGTCAAAGAGGGAACTGCGAGGATAAACCCCAAGACGGCCGAGTTCCTGGGGATAACGGACAAACTCGAGGTGGTCTTAGCCGGGAAGAAGAGGTACAACTTCGACGTGGTCCTGAGCGACGTGGTCCCAGTGAACGAGGTGTGGCTCAACTCGGAGCAGATGAAGAGGCTCGGCATAGCGGACAACACGACCGCGACCGTCAGAAGGCCCTTGGCCCAAGCTACTTGAGCCTCGCGAGCTTCAAGGCTTGCTCATAATACCTCTCTCTCCTCGTCAAGACTATCTGCTGGAAGCTGGAGTTCTTCGTGTGGACCTCTTCGAGCCATCCAGCGACGAACCCCACCTCGTCCTTGAACAGCTGCATCCTGAACTCCTCGACGTAGGACACTATTCTCGCAGGCTCGACCTTTATCGGCGGCCTCGACGTCACCTCGACAAGCTCTATCCCGTACTTCGAGGGCATGAAAGGCGCGTAGCGGTCATCGACGATCCTCACGAGGGCCTCCACGAAGCCCAAGGTCTCTATGTCGACTATCCTTTCGTATTCGTTGACTATCTCATCCCACTTCAAGACCGGCTCGAACTCGAACTTAACGGTACGCTTCAAGCTCTTGGAGTTCAAGAGCCCGTAGATCGCCTTCCTCCTCTGGTGCCATGCATACTCCTTGGCGGTGTACTTCTCGAAGCGCCACCTCGCGAAGCGGGACTCGTCGACAGCGTCGAACTCGTTCGTCAGCGAGCCGCTCTCGTAGAGCTCGGAGAGGACGCTTCTCAGCTCGGCTAGCTCCCCGATGCCGTAGACGACGAAGTCGAGGTCGCTCAGCTCCGCCCTGTAGAAGCCGTGCAGGAGGGAGCCGAAGACGCCGAAGTCGCTGATCTTCAACTTAGAGGCGCTCAGTACCCTCTCTAGGACCTCCAGAGAGGCTCGCGCCATGGAGTCCCCCTTGTCGAGCAACTTCATCAAGCCCTCCTGAGGCCTGCGGACCTCGGCCACTTGCTCCTCGCTCACCGCGACGACCCTCTTCTTGAGCTGGGGGACGTAGAGCGTGTATTGAGGGTACTTGGAAAGGACGAACCTCAGGCCCTCGTCTTCGTAGAACTTGTAATACTTCTCGCCCCCGCCGTCCCTCAGTGCCTTGGGCACGTAGCTCCTGTAAATGGCCTCTGAGGCGTACTCGACGTCGCATATGTACTTGTCAAGGGGGTGGTCGTAGCCGTAGACCCTCATTATTATGCCCTCCCTAGTCACGGGGGAGTCGCGATCCCTCAACATGTTCGTACCCTCGCAACTTGGATGTTCGAAGCAGTATGCATGCCTTACCCATCTCTAAGTACACAGCGTTAATAACGCCTCGCCCAGGCCCGCTCGACCCGCACGCAAACTTGCTTGTAAAGCCCTGTAGATATCGTGTTACCGTCCGGCTACCGTCCAATAAACGTGCAGATCGTATGGCCGGCAAAAGGCTTAATTAAACTCTCACGAAGAGGTCCTAAGCGAAGAGTATGTCCGAGAAGGAAGTCATGGAGCTTAGGGAGAGAGTCGTAAGGTTGGAGGAGAAAAACGCAAGGTTGGAGGAAAAGGTAAGCGAGCTTGCTCGTCGACTAGATCAATTAGCCAATTATGTCCGTCAATTATATGACTACATTTCCAGAGGCTAATGCATGAAGTGAGTATCGTCATATTTTTATGACGACTCTCCCAGCAAGGCTTATATTTTAAAAAGTAAACACCTTGTTAAGAGGTGAAGCCAAGAAAATGGCTGAGAAGCCAACTGCGGCGTTTGTGCTCTCGCTGGTTGGAGGAGTGCTGATATTAATAAACGCAATAATAGTGCTCATAGGTGCTGCGATTGCTGCTGCGATTGCTAGCGTGGTCCCCGTAGTCGGAGCCGCGGCAGGAGCCGTCGTAATAGCATACGGCCTCGCAGGCCTGGTGATAGGCATTTTAGTCATCGTGGGCGCGATAATGATCAACAGCGGAAACCCGGGCAAGGTAAGGACGTGGTCGATAATCGTCTTAGTGTTCTCGGTAATAAGCATATTGATAGGAGGAGGGTTCATAATAGGCTTGGTCCTAGGGCTTGTAGGAGGAATACTGGGCTTAGTGTGGAAGCCCTCCGCCCCGCCGCCACCTCCCCCCACGTGAACTCACAACCCCTTCTTTTATTTACGGTTTCTAAACTTCGGACCTCTAGCTTGCTTCTCCGTACCTTTGCTCTGAGCTTTATGGAAGCAGTTAGAAGGTAAGGGGTCTTGTTGGGGGTTTTAGTTTCGAGGGACTTTTGAGTAAGATATTGACTAGTCCGTGCACAAGAGCTGTCAAGATGTGTTCTTCATGAAGGCTCTTATTTCTCGGATTATTGCGTCCAGACTTAAGCGCTGCCTCATCCTCTCGACCCAGTCGCGCGGGAGGTAGCGTTTGAAGGACCTAGCCGCCCTCGAGTCCATCAATATCACGAGGCCCCTGTCCTCGGGCCCCCTTATGAGCCTTCCGGCCGATTGAGCTATGGCTATGGAGCAGGGCATTACCGTGGCGTACTTGAAGGCTTGGTCCCCGAACTTGGCCTTGAAGTACTCGGTCAGCGCTTGGTGTAGCTCGGTGTTCTTGGGGTAGGGCAGGCCCGCGAGTATCACCGCGTTCAGCATCGATCTCCCCTCGGACACTATCTCAACGCCCTCGCTTATCTTGCCCCTCGCGACCCCTAAGAGCACGCACTTCTCGTTTTTTGTGGCGAACTCCTTCACCTCGGATATCTTCGTGCCCCTGTTCTCTACGAGCATGGGCACGTCGAGTTGTCCCCTCAGCCTATTTACTATGACGCTCATGACCTCGTAGGATGGGAAGAACACCGCGACCCTCCCGTCTATCGCCTTTATCATTTCCACGAGCCTCGAGGCCATCTTGTCCCACTCGACGTCGCTTCTCCTTTCAAACTTAGTCGTCACGGCCATGTCCACTATTATCATCATGTTCTCATCGGGGAAGGGCGACGGCAACTCCAAGAACCTGACCCTCTTGGCGTCGAGCCCTAGCACGTCGACGTAGTAGTCCGGCTCCCACAAGGTCCCGGACATCAACATGCAGGACCTGAACTCGTTGAGCACTCTGCAGGCTACCGAGGGGTCCAAGCACCTTATCCCCAGCTTGAACCTCCTGCTCGCGTCGTAGCTCTCGACCATCGCGTACTTGACGAACTTACTCTCCTCCGTCTCGACCCAGAGCCTCAGGAAGGAGGCGACCCTGCCCACGTACGAGACCGGTTGCTTCCCCTCTTGGGACCTCTGGAGCCTTATCCGCTCGCCCTCCTCCTCGAGGTCGGCCAGCAACGACTTGAGGGCCGACGGGGACCTCAGCTTGGTGTCCTCAATTAGCGCTAGGACGAGGCTCCCGTGCTCTATGAGCTTCTCCTCGTTTAGGGCGTTGGCCTTGACCAGCCTCTCCTCGGTCCTCTCCATGAAGCCCTCGAGCGACTTCAGGAGGCCAGCATCGTCGACCTTGAACTCCTCGGCCTCGGTCGTGGCCCTCTGGACCGTCGTTAGCGAGAGCTCGTCTGACAAGAGCTCGGCCGCGTAGAGCGGAAGCGCGTGCGCCTCGTCGAACACGCAGTTCAGGTCCTCGACGTCCGCCCCCATCTTGCTCAGCACGCTCTCCCTGACGGGATCCATAAGGGCGTAGTTGTAGTTACCTATGATCACGTGAGCCCTGTGGGACAGCAACTTCGTGACCTCGTAGGGGCACAACCCCTCGCTCTCCGACACCTCACAGACGAAGTCCGGGCTGGAGACACCCAGCTCAGCGAGCTTATCGACGACCTTTCTAGCCCTCTTGGTCGGGTACCAGCCGTGGACCGTGTTGAAGTAGTAATCGCAGAGCTCCTCACCCAAGCCCTTGCGCAAAGCTCTGCACAGCACCAAGAAGTCGCGGTAAGAGGTCTTCAGCCCTCTCCTCTTGACCAGAGGACACATGTCCTGCCTGCTGACGAAGATCGAGGCTATCATCCTCACGCCGCGCCTGTCCCTCAGCGCTTGGAGCTCCCTGCAGTACACCTCACTCTGGTTCTTGGTTCTAGTGAGTACAAGCAGGCGGCCTATGGACGGGCCGCCAGCCGCCAAGTAGCCGGTCAGCACCGAGATCGACTTGCCCGTGCCGCACGGAGAGGAGAGGAGACCTATCAGCTCGTCCCTGAAGACGTCGCGGGAGAAGGCTATCGCTTTGTCCTGGTATGGCCTGAGGCTGGGGTAGGGGAAGTACTCTAGGAAGTCCTGCTGGGGCATGAGCTGGCTGACCTATCAAGGCTTAAGTGTGTATAGTCCTTTATATGTTGCTGTCGAGGGGCTCGTATTGACGCTCATAGCCTCGCACTCGGGAATTCGAGGAGTTTACGGAAGGGGCTTGACCGCGGACCTAGCGATGAGGCTGACGAGGGCCTTCGTGGAGTCGTGGAGCATAAGGAAAGTGATTGTCGGGAGGGACACAAGGCCCAGCAGCGAGTCCATAGAGTGCGCCGTGCTCTCGGCATTGGCCGAGCTGGGTTGCAGGGCTTATGTGGTCGGCGTCCAGCCGACGCCGGTGATACTGTGGGCCTGCAGGAGGATGGGAGCTGACGGAGCGATAATCATCAGCGCTTCCCACAACCCCCCAGAGTGGAACGCCCTGAAGTTCGCCCTGAGAGGCTTATTCCTCGACGCCGACGAGGTCTCGAAGCTCTTGGAGGTGGGCAAAGGGACGGTGCCAGCGAGTGAGGTGGGCAAGATCGGAGAATCGGAGACTTGCTCGTACGACCCGCTTGAGGAGTACGTAGGCCAGGCCTTGAGGGTCCTCGACGTGGAGGCCGTGAAGAGGAGGGGCCTGAAGGTCGTGGTGGACCCTGGAGGGGGCGCTGGCTTCAGGTCCACGCCGATCCTCCTCAGGAGGCTGGGTTGCAAAGTTGTCACGGTGAACTCGGCCCCAGGGATCTTCGCTAGGGACATAGAGCCTGCTCCTAGCTCCCTCGAGCTCTTGAGCAAGGCCGTCAAGGCCTATAAGGCCGACGTCGGCTTCGCGCACGATGCTGACGCAGACAGGCTAGTCTGCGTCACAGAGGAGGGAGAGGTCTTGGGCGAGGACTACAGCTTGGCCATAGCCTCCCTCCACGTCTTGGAGAGACGTAGGGGGCCGCTCGTGGTGAGCACCGCCTCTTCCATGATGTTTAAGTGGATATCTGAGCAACTTGGCGTTGAGCTCTACTGGAGCCCCGTAGGTGAAGTGAAAGTCGTCAAAGAAATCATTAAGCGGGGCGCCCCCATAGGCGGCGAGGGCAGTAGCGGGGGCGTGATCCCCGCCTTCTTCAACTTAGCTAGGGACGGGGTCTTCGGCGCCGCTTTGATAGTCGAGGCCCTAGCCCTTAAGGGCTACAAGGTCTCCGACTTCGTCAGAGAACTGCCGAGGTATCATCAGGTGAGGACGGCCATTGACTGCGACGTTGAGAGGAGCGAGCTCATCGTAAGGAGCTTGGCTGAGGAGCTCAGAGGGCTCGACCTCGACTTAACGGACGGGGTCAAAGTTTGGCTCGACGAAGGATGGGTCTTGATAAGGCCTTCGCGGACTGAGCCCAAGATCAGGATCATATGCGAGGCTAGAAGTCGAGCCAGGGCGGAGAGCCTACTGAAAGACTACACGGCTAAGGCACAGGAGGTTATCAAAAAGGTCGCTCACATATAATTGATTTCGATATCTCTCTACTTCTCTAACTCGACATCATCATATGTTTTCGATAAAAGCCACACAATTTAGCTACTACTATATAGAAGAGGATCGACGCGACTCATCGATATGCTTGTTACAAAGCCCTCTTTACATAAAGCCTTAGAGTGCGGAACTTGATTCTATCTTTTTTGAGGAATCCTTGAGCGGTCAAAAAGCGAAGTTCGGCAAGCTGCCCATCGATGTCGTTGACTCTTTGCCGACCCCCGAAGGCGTCTTCGGGGTCTCTAGGCTGGACTTCAAGAGTTTGCTGTTCAAGGTCTTGGGGCCAAGCGTAATAGCCGTCGGCGTCGCCATAGGTGGTGGCGAGTGGTTGTTGGGCCCCGCGACGGCCGTGAAGTATGGCCTAGGTATGGCTTGGGTGGTCGTGGTATCAGCCTTGCTCCAAACGGTGTACAACGTCAGCCTCGTGAGGTTGATAATGTACACAGGCGAGCCCCCGATAGCGTACCTCAGAAGGGTCCCTCCTAGCCCCAAGTTCTGGACGATAACGATACCCATCTTGATCATCGTTTGGGGTTCTTGGGGCTTGGCGGGGATTGCTGGATCGGGGGCCACGGCCTTGGGGTCCATAATCTTGGGCAGGTTGCC